>DAIDAO010000012.1 GCA_027310575.1 bacterium
AGCTTCAGAGGGGAGCTGCGCCTCAACGTTGGCAGGTACGGAAAGCTCGAGGTCCTCGAGAGCTAAAGGTTCTATAACGACAGACCTCGACTGAACCAGCGAAAGCCATTGGGCACCGGAGGGCTCTTCCTGAGGAGGCTCAGGGCAAAGGTAGCCGATGAGCCGACTGGGTTCGTCTGGGTCGAGGAGGGGAAGCTGGCCGGGTCGGGCTATCCGGCGTCGAGAAGTCAGGTGGAGTGGCTCGTAAAGTCAGGCATACGGAGCATCCTGACGCTGACCGAAGAGCCCCTTCCCGAAGAATGGACGACCGGCTTTGACCTGGTGACAGGCCATGTCGCCATGAAGGACCATCAGGTGCCGGACGCCGAGTCCATGGACAGGGGCGCAAGATTCGTCGTCGAGCAGATGGCGGCAGGGAGGCCTGTGCTCGTCCACTGCCTCGCAGGGGAAGGGAGGACGGGTTGCGTGCTCTCAGCCTACCTGGTCAGGAAGGAGAACACCAGCCCAGGGGAGGCCATCTCAGAGCTCAGAAGACTGAAGCCGGAGTTCGTCGAGCAGGCGCAGGAGAAGGCAGTCCGTGACTACGCCTCGAGCGAAGCCAGGAGACGCCCGTAGACCTAACGGCATGAGGTCCAGCGTACTGTCGCAGGAGGTCGGGACTTGAACGGGAAGGTGGGCCTTGTGGCATTGGTCGCCGTTCTGCTCGCTGCGTACCCGAGCCCCGCAATCTCCGCGAACTGCGGCATCTCCGTGACCGCTCAGCCGTCGGTCGTCAACTACCCGTCGTCTGCGCTGCCAGTCGGCAGCGAGGCTTCGTTCAGCGAGATTCTGGATGTGAACTACACGTCGGCTTTCGTCAACACGACTGTAACGGTACAGTATCTCGCCGCGACGGGCTGGCGCCCGCTCGAGAACTTCACAGGCAACTTCGCAGATTTCACCCGAACCTACTTCCCTCTGGTCTCTGGTTCGTCGGCGTTCGGGACCAACGAGGTCCGCGCGGTGAGCGGCTCGTGTGTTTCGGACGCTGCTGCCTTTGTCATCAAGGCAGACCCCGCTGCGGTCGGGTGGGACGTCGTCCTCTATGCTGTGATAGCCCTCCTGCTGGCTCTCTTCTACTTCGGCGGGAGGCGGATGGGAAGGACGAGATTCGTCCTGCTCGCCGCTGCCGTGTACCTCGCGATCTCGCCCTTCACGGGCCACAGGTACGACGTCTACTTCCTGATCAGCTCTGGCATCAGGGTCCTTCAACACGTAGATCCCTTCGCTGCAGGAACGCCGCCCCTGTACCCCGGCTCGCTGAAGTGGGCGTATCCGCCGCTCTACGTTCCGTACAGCGCGCTCTCGTACCTATTGTATCAGCTCTTCACCGGAGCTTCGCTCCCCAGCGTGACCGCGCTGACCCACCCGTCATGGCTGACTTCGACATACGACGCCTGGCAGGCGTTCACCCCGCATTCCATGCCCGCGCTGGTCTTCCTGCTCAAGCTCCCGATGGTGGCCTCGGCTCTGGTGACGGGCGTCCTGCTGGGGAAGATGCTTGGATCAGACTCCGCCGTCGTGGTGTGGCTCGCCAACCCAGTAGTGGTGCTCGTCGCAGCGGTCTGGGGACAGCTCGATCCGATCGCGACCCTTCTGGCCCTCGCGGCGGTCTACATGTTTGGGCGAGGGAAGCAGTACCACGCCTACCTCCTAGCCTCGTTTGGCGCGGCTGTCAAGGTGTGGCCAGTCCTCCTGATCCCGCTCTTCTTCGTGGTATCCCTCAGAAAGTCTGGAAGGGGAGCCGTGAAGCCTCTCGCAGCCACGCTGCCTGCTTTGCTTACGACGCTCGTCCTTTACTCGGTCTTCGGGAACCTAGTCGACGACCTGTACGTCATAGCGTACGCGAGGTTCGTTCCCACGTTTGGCGGCGCGTTCGCAGTCAACGGGCTGACGTGGCAGCAGATTCTCGTCGCTCTGAAGGCGCCGGCCGTCCCGCTGTTCTCTTGGGTCGGAATCCCCGCACTCGCGGCTGTAGTGGTCTGGGTCTATCTCAGGAGGGACGGAGACGTCACGAAGTGGCTGGTAGTGTCACTCATGATCATATTCCTGACGTACAACTTCGTGAACCCCCAGTACTTCTACTGGATAATCCCCTTCCTCATGCTCCAGAGAAGGAGGCTCGCCCTGCTTGTTTTCACACTGATCCCGATCATCTACATGGCCCTCGCATACGACATCTTCTACTTCGTCTCCCCTGCCATCCTCCCATCGGAGTACGCCATTGGCGCGGCCGTCGTCGAGGAGCTCAAGGTCTCGTCGTTCAGCCTGGCTCCGGACGTCTCTTCGTTCGTCGCGCCGCTTCTGCCGACCCTGGCGTATGCCTCGCTCCTCTACTATGAGATCAGGCGCAGGGGAGGGGAAGCCGGCGGCCACGTCTCAGGCGCCTCTCGTGATGAGACGAGCCCGCCCCTGCACGGGACAACAAATTAATCAGGCCATTCAAATCAGAATCGTGTTGAATCGGCTGACTGTGCTGGTCGCCCTCCTTCTGACTGTCGTTCTCGTCGAGTCGGCGTTCATTGTCTTCCCCCTGGTGGACAGGGGGGCAAGCAGAGGCCCCCTACGCCCAGAGGGCTCCCCTCAGACGCTCGCCTTTACGTACCGCGTGTTCAATCAACCCATCTCCAACGACACGGAAGCGCTGCTCCTGCAGGACTACCGAGGGTCCTGGCAGGCGACGATCCGGAGCTCCCTGACGTTTGCTTCGGCCTCGCCCATGACAGAAGCGCAGGTGGCTCTGGCTCCCAAGTATCCTAACGAATCGCTTTCGATACCTGCGATAATCGTGCAGGAGCGCTCCGACGGACTTGTCCGGGTGGAATACTTCGCCCAGAACTGGCCGCACACCTATGGCCTCCTGCTGTACAACTCGACCGTTCCAGGCTGGGGCGGTGGAGCGAACCTTACAATACGGTTCTCCAGCTCGGGCCCGCCTTCGGCGATCGACCCCGAGATTGCGCCGAGCCCCAACGGCAACCTGACCGTCATGATGGGCAACGACATCGTCGTCTCTAACTATCCGATCGCATGGGCCTCTCTGGGGGAACTCTATCTCTACGGGCTGCAGGGTTCACAGTTCTCCGGAGGAAGCCTGAGCGTCAGCGTGCAGGCCATGGTCCAGAGTTGAGCAGCCTCTTCGCCAGCACGCTGCTGGCCTACCTGATTCTGTCGAGCGGAGCGGCGTACTCGGAGAGCGGCGTGCGTCTGCGGGCCCCGGCGGGGTATGCGGTCACTAACATCGACCCGACGCTGAACTCCACGCTCAACAATCAGATTTACGACCCGAACTTCATCCCCGGGTTCAGCGCAGGGCTTGGGAACGTCTCTGTCACGTGGCGCTCCGGCCCCGGCTATGCCGACATCGGTTACCTGGTGGGAGCCTGGAACGGGGAGGGAGGGACAGTTCCGCACATGGCTGTAGGCCCGCAGTGCTGCAACTTCGTGGAGGTGCCCCACACACAGCAGTTCAGGCTCCCCGCGTGGGGGGACTACTACTACGTAAGGGCCGGGCTGGGGCCACCTGGCGTCAACGTCCAGAACTACACCAGCAGTTTCGGAAGCTCAGCGACCTACGTGGGCCTGAGGACCGACTGGAACTGGACTGTGAGCCTGTCCCTCGCTTGGTCTCACCCGAGGGTCACCACCGGAGTGGCCAGCGAAGGCGCTATCGGGATTGCTGCGACACAGTATGTTGCAGACGAGCCAGGGAGGCTGGTCTATACTGTTGTTGATTTCTGGATGGACCCGAACAGCTCGAGGTCCGTCGTGCAGTCCCCCGACGGTATCGGGAGGGAGGTCCTGCAGCCCAATGTCGTCGTGTATCACCCGTTCCAGCTGTCGGAGAGTGGGAACCAGACGGTCACCGTCGACCTTTCGTGGTACCTCAGCGACACCCTGAGGGCCCTCCAGCTCCCAGCCTCGGAGTCCCAGCCCCCGGTCGTTTCGTACGTCTACCTGAACGTCGAGGGTTACAACTTCGGCTGGAACGGGACGCTCTGGTCGTTCTTTGTCATGACCCCTGCGCGGGCGCAGGGGTCGCTGCAGCCTGGCGGGGCCTTGGCGCTGGCTGCCGGGGTGGCAGCAGGCGCGACCGTGGTGTCATATGCCCTGGTCAGGCGGAGACGCAGGTCACGGACGACGGCTCAGGGTGGCGGATCTTCTCCAGCCACCACCCTTGACAGAGAGGCCACGTAGGGCAAGCCAAACGACTGCAGCGACTGCCAAGACCGCAGCGACCCCGGCGGCAGTCGGCAGGAGGGGCGGGAGGCTCCCTGTCGCTCTGGGATTCGCCCCTGTCTGAAGCGGCACGGGGTAGGGAATCTGCCCGTCCGGTCCCGCTTGAAGGATCACGGGCAGACGCGGCGGTTGTGAGAAGTCGAAGAAGTCGAGAGGAAGACCGGCCTCGGCTACGAGGGGACTAAGCGGAGGCAGGCCCCAGTTGTAGTCGATGAACCTGACAAGGGACAGGTGACTCAGCTGCGAGTGGGAGACGTAGTTCAGCCGGCTAAAGGGAGAGATGACCAGAAGCGGGACGCGCTGCCCTAGCCCCAGCAGAGGGCTGCTGAAGTTGTGGTCGATCTTGTACTCCAGAGGAGGCGTGACGTGGTCGTAGAACCCTCCGCCTTCGTCGTAGGTCACGAAGATGGCGGTCGAGTTCCAGAACCCGCTTTCCATGACAGCGTTGACGACCGATACGGTCTGCATCTCCCCGACGCTCGGAGAAAAAGGCGGGTGCTCGTCCAGCCCGCTTTCCCCCAGGAAGTTGACGAAGGAGACGGCTGGGAGCCCAGAGCTGGAGGCGAGCTCGCCGAAGAGCGTCGACAGGTCCCTGATGTTGCTCCGGAAGCCTTCCAGGCCCGAGATGTAGTTCAGCGGGTAGGTTGATTCTGTGTTCGTCACCGACCCTATGTAATCGTAGTATCCCCAGGTGATTCCCGCCCGCTCGAGCTGGCCGAAGATGGTGCTGTTGACGCCGGCGTATGGAGGCGGGCCGTAGTTAGAGGAGACCAGCGTGTCCCCGGTTAGGAGCATCAGGCGGTTGGGGGTGGTCGTGCTCATGACCGCGGCGAAGTAGTTGTCGGCCAGCCCGTACTCCTCAGCGTAGTCCCAGTAGGCGGGGATCGAATGGTAGTCGAAGTAGACCATCGATTGAGGCCCCGAGTTCTGCGCGAAGCCTGAGCTGGTGTAGTCGTTCTCGTACGTCGTCTGACCCTCGACTGGATTCTCCGGAGTCCCGTTTGTTGTAAGGCGGGGGGAGACGCATCCGGCCGGGTAAGGCACACAGACCCCAGCTGGAATGCCGTCGACCTTGGAGAGTTTCGAAGTGATATTGTCATCAAGGGTGCCGTTCGCTGTGGGATATGTCCCGAAGTAGTTGTCGAACGAGTGGTTCTCCTGCATGATTATGATGACGTGCTGAATGGGAGTCAACGGGCCCCGTTGGTCTGCGAAGGTGGCCTGGGAAATGGCTGAGACTGCGAGGAGGACGAGCACGGCTGCAGACGTCGTCACTCTGCCCGGGCCCCTGCGCTTCAAGCCGACTTCCTGAAGACGAAGAGCGTCTGGTCGCCGTATCTGTTCAGGGGGAAGTGCCCTGACAGCCTTCTGTCCAAGCGCTCGATGGCCGAGGCAACGCCTCCGAGCTTCAGGAAGTAGTCATTGAGATACGCCGGAGGGATAAGTCCTGGAAGCGCCATCACCCCCTCGGTCCTGAATCGGGGCGCGAACTTCCTGGCGAATTCGCCAGGCGAATAGTAGGTAGAGGGGATGTCTGCTCCTCCGACGGACACCATGATCGGCTGGCGCTTGCGCGGGCTCATCTTGTCGAACTGGAACACTGCCGCATGCGAAAGCGCCTCGGACAGGCAAAGGGTGTTCCTCACCGAACAGACGAACAGACCATCAGGCTCGAGCAGGTCGGCAAGACCGTCCACAAACCTTCCGAGCCTCGGTTCGCAGTTCAGGGCTCCGTTAAAGGAGTAAGCGACCCTTATCCTCTTGATCCCCATGAAGCCCCGTACTTTGTCCAACTCGGAGGCTGCGAGCCTGAGGGGGAAGACCTTCCCTTCGAGACGCCTCGCCCTGACCTTCGCCTCAAGGAGTTCGACCATGGACCGGGAGATATCAGTCGCGACCAGGCCGCGGACATGCTTCGCGACCTCGACTGCTTCGGCCCCGGTGCCCGCCCCGACCTCGAGAAGGAAGTCGTCAGGCCTGACCCTATCGAGGAGCACCTCGATAGACCTTCTTCGAATCCAGGTGTTGACGAAGTTGTGGCTTATCGTGTAGTCGTACTCGTCCGAGGCGGAGTCGAAGGCAGCCGCGACTTGGCCGTAGTAGTCAGCCCCTCTGCGCCTCCATTCGGCGAAGCTCGAATGAGCATCCATTTCGCCGGTCGCGGAGCCTCTCTTTGCAGGCGGAGCCACGGGCGCAAGGCGCAAGGCAGCCCCAGCCCCCAGGTACCACCGGTCTATCACCGCCCCGCCATATTTCAGTCGGAACTCGGCGAGGACCGCCTGCATTTCGTCCAGGCCAAGAAGCTCGGCAGAGACATCATAGAGGAGTTCCCCCAGTCTCAGCACTCCCTTCCTCCCCCCGGCGAGGTTCAGCACCCAATCGCTTTTCGCGCTCCCCGCGATGACGATGAAAGAACCGTCCCTCCGGACGTATCGTAGCTGCACGATGTGGGGCAGCCCTGTCACCCTTCCGCGGGTGGACAGCCTGACGAAGCTGGTCCGGGCCTCGGACACGGCGGGCACTACGACGTTCAATGCCGCCCTCCGCCCTGATTCGGTCTAGAAGCCGAGGAAGGGCCCAAGAGGCGGGCCCTTGCTGTGAAGCTTCTGGAATACCGCTGCTTTAGCCTCGAGTACCGCCTCGATTCGTAAATCAGATGGTTCCGTCCGCATCGGATCGCGAACAGGCGGTCCAGCTGACCCGTCCTCTCGAGCCTCTGATTCAACATCTTCGACTTCGTCCTGACATAGGTCCCGACGACAAGGAAGAGAAACAGCTCCACGACTCGCGAAACCGCCGACGGTCCGCCGCGGCCCTTGATGGCAGGACCCTGTTTCAGCCTCTTCGCATAGGCGTTGGGATAGATGCGGGATATCCACTCGGCCTCGCTGAGAAGCCACCTATAGGTGGACTCCCCCCGCAGCACGATGGTCGCCAGGGCATCCCGTGCGAACAGCGGCCCCTGCTCTTCCCTGAAGAGGTTCGCAGCAAAGGCCTCGTCCATGATGCAGCTGAAGCAGATTTCAGGGGAGCGGGGGTGAGCAAGGGAGAAGACGCGCGCGTGTATTAGCCCCTGGGTCAGCGCCGTCCAGAGCCGGCCCTCCGAGGTGATGCAGAAGAAGTCGAGATCCCTCGATTTCGACGCCGAGTAGTAAGAAGTAGAGCCGCTCGCGGCTATCATCTTGAAAGTAGCCGGACGCAGGCGTGGCGCGAACCGGGCGGCCCACTGCAGGTTCGCTTGGGCAGCACGCCGGTTGCCAGTCTCGTCGGCCAAGGCCCTGGCAACCACGACCCCGTCTGACTTCTCGGTGACGTAGCCCGATTTCACCTCGAATCTTGAATTCAGCGCCGGGGAAGCCGATATTGCTTCTGCGAGCTCTTCCTCCGTGGCCTCTTCCTGGAGTAGGGGAAGGAGTTCCCGGAGGGTGACTAATGAGCCGTGCTCCCTGGCGACGTGATAGAGGAGCGATATCCTCTCCTCCCCTTCCTCGGATATCGTCAGGTGACGCGCCTCCAGACCGCGTGCTCATTGGTGGATGTGATGGCGTCCTTGATGGAAAGGAGGGCGGCGGAAACCTCTGTCACGAAGGCCAGAGGAAGGATGAGGAGGAACCTCGGGCTGCGCGCCACTATCTGCACGAACAGCGGAAGGCCTATCGACGGGGTAAAGAGCAGTAGAGACTCTATCGTTTTGGGCGGCTTCCCGGCCTTCCGCCAGACCTGAGCGTGGCCAAACAGGATCCGTCTGCGTTGGGCGATCAGGTCGGAGACCTTGGCGGGGGTGTCGATACGCACCCTGGCCAGATCGCTGAACTTCACGGTGTACCCGCGCCTTCTCGCGACCGAGGCCAGGAAGGCTCCGTCGTTCACGAGACCTCGGGGGAGCATACTGATGGCCGAGAGGCGGAAGACGGCGAGCTCCTCACTCGAGTGGTTGGAGAGGTTAAGGTGATTCAGCAGCCGAGAGCTCTCGTTGTGCGTTCTCCAGATCATGTCGACGAGAAGGGATGACACACCATTCACCGCTCCGACTACAGGCATTGCGGACACCACGCCAACGCAGGGGTCTGCCCGTATGGTCGAGA
Source organism: bacterium (assembly GCA_027310575.1). Classification (GTDB taxonomy): domain Archaea; phylum Thermoproteota; class Nitrososphaeria; order Nitrososphaerales; family Gagatemarchaeaceae; genus UBA183. The sequence continues at coordinate 8,364 of DAIDAO010000012.1, forward strand.
GCAGGCGCGCCATCGCCCCCGGTTCAGGCGATGCGTCTGCGTTGACCATGACCACGAATTCCCCGCGGGCCCTCATCAGAATCCTGTTGACCGCCTCGGCCTTGCCGCGGCGCTTCGCTTCGACCAGGATCTGCACGCGACCGTCGCCAGTTTCCAACTCCTTCAGCTCCGAGAGCACGGACTCGGGGCATTCACTGGCCACGACCACGAGCTTCAGCAGCGGGAGGCTATGCGCCTCGGCCTCCGCGATAAGAGAGGCGGCCAGCCCGGCCACTGGGGAGTGCCCAGTGGCGCAAATCCCCGCCGTGAAGCCGTAGGATTGCGTCTCTGCGTGGGTCATAGCGTAGTTTTCAGTAGGGCTACGACCCCGACGAACTCGAAGGTGGCCATGGTGACCATGGACGGCACCACGTCGTCCCCGATGTATCCCCCGAAGAGGACGTATGAAATCGCAGTCCCTGCGCTCTGGAAAAGAATCAGGAGCGAGAAGATGGTCAGCCCAATCGGATACTTGGCCTTCGTTGACATCGCGGTCCTTCCGTACACGTACGAGAGAAAGCCGAAGAGAACCGCGTCGACCGAGTACAAGATCACTGCCAGCGCGAACAGCGGGGTCACGAGGTGTTTTCGCTCCTTTTCCGTTTAAGCGTATTTCAGAATCTCACCATAATCGGCAGCCGGCCCTCAGTGTCAAGGCGAAGTCGCGTGAGACAGTACAGGCTTATCCAGATGCGTTCAGGCGCGCCTGGCACGCCTTACGGCTATGTACGAAGCCACGACCGCAAAGGTGATCGCGACCACGAGCGCCCCCTCGAATGGGAATT
>DAIDAO010000046.1 GCA_027310575.1 bacterium
GTGAGGCAAGAACCGGACGGGGCAGAAGTTCTGATCGTTTCAAAGGGAGGCGTGGCAACAGACAAGGTGAAGTCTGACATCCAGAGTGCGCTCGAGAAGATCGGTCTGAGGGGTGCTACGGTCTCGGTCAGGACTGTTGATGGGTTGGAGCGGACGCACGTAGGGAAGGCCAAGAGGTACATCCCACTCCCGAAGGAGGAGACTGGCTAGAAACTCGTGCAACCCAGTCCCAGCACGGTGTGCCGCGTAGAATTCCCCACCTACATGCATGTCGGGAATCCAGGCGGCCGCAGATCACTTTCACATTCGTTGCCACTCTTAGGAATCGGCCCCGGTCTTTTAATGAGAGCCGCCTGTTCCAATCGAACGAGAAAACATGCCACCCCATTGTGACACTATGGATGGGCCCGTGGTCAGGGCCGCGAAGGAGGCGTTGAGAACAGGGAACGTCAACTTGGTGCTTCCATTCACGCACAAGGCTGCAGAACCCGAGCTAAGGCACGCGTTCGAGATGACAGTGAAAGCCAGGGGGCAGGGCGGAGAGGCCGCGGAGATAGCGGACCGATGGTTCTTCGAGACCGCGGTGAGGCTGCACAGAGAGGGCGAAGGAGCTCCATACACCGGCCTGAAGCCGGCAGGGCTGGATGTGGGGCCAGTGCTTCCGAAGGCTGAGAGTGCGATCGAGAAAGAGGACCCAGAGGAGGTGGTCCAGTTCCTGTCTCAGACCGTGAAAGAAGAGATCCAGAAGAGGATGGACAAGATCATAGCCACAAAGCGCTTCGACCCGGACGATGTGGATTCTGCGAGGGAGCATACGGAGGCAGTCCTGGACCTCGAACTCTTCTCTCACCATCTCTACACCTTCATGAAGACGGGCGGAGGGCACGGCGAAGCAGCGGAAGAGGGCGAGGCGCCACTCCGCGGACACGCGGAACCGGTCCCAGCCTAGAACCCCGGAAGTGCCGAAGGAGAGGCCGAATAGAGGTTGACGGAGCAGGTCCCACCGGAGAGGCTGCCTAGCCGGCGCCGTTCACGAGGCCCTCACCCCGCGTCTGGGCCGGAACTCCGCGAAAGAGTTCTGGGGGAGCGGAAGCGGATCTCCAGACTTTCGCGAATCCGCGAAGTCGTCCTGGGGTTTCAGGACGGCCTGCTGGTCCCGCTCGCGGTGGTGACTGGGCTCGCTGGAGCGGCCGTGAACTCCACGATCGTGATCGTGGGCGGGCTTGCCGAAGCCGCCGCCGGGTCCCTGGCGATGGGGTCAGGAGCGTTCCTCGCCAGCCAGGCTGAGAACCAGTTGTTCAAGACCGAGATCGAAGACGAAGAAGACGAGACAAGGGACCACCCCGCGGTAGAGCGGCTTGAGCTCGAAATACTCCTGCGGGAGGAGGGGATTCCTGAAAGCGATGCGAAGGCTGCCAGTGAAATCATCGCAAAGACCCCTTCCTCCCTGAACAAGACCAAGGTCGAAAAGGAGCTTGGCCTCTCCTTCGAAGAAACGGAGACTGCCGGGAAGGACGCGCTTACAGTGGGTGCATCCTACGCCGGGGCAGCCATCATCCCGCTGTGGCCCTATCTGCTGTGGAACGTGGCTCTTGCATTGCCGGTGTCATTGGCTGCGACGGCCGCGGCCCTATTTGTCCTCGGTTCGGTGAAGGGCAGGGTCGCGAGGCTGTCCCTCGTCCGAAGCGGCCTTCAAGTCTTGGCTGTGGGGGGAGCGTCAGCTGCGGTCGGCTACCTGATCGGTGTGGTCGTCCCTGGCCTCTTTGGCGGCTAGTTGCAGATTCAAGTCTATACGATGGGCCGCTCTGATTGATTCGAAGGCGAGTGGTCTCACGATGTTCCCAGGTCAAATGCGGTCTTCCGGGTCGGCCCAGGCGTTTCTCACCTCCCGGAGTCTGGAGTGAGCCGTGTCTTGGATGGGCCCGCCCGGAGTTGAACCGGGGATTTTCGCCGTGTGAGAGCGACGTCCTAACCAGACTAGACTACGGGCCCGACGCTGCCCTTTCAGAACCGGATACTTGTGTTTACTTCTTCAGTCCTACGGAGCGGTTCTTCAGCCTCAGGTCCGAGGACTTGCACTTCCTGCACCTCTCCGCGTTGAGAGGGTTCCTCGCGCCGCACCGGAGGCAGACCTGAAGGAAGAGCCTCCTCTTCTGCGCTATCTGTTTCTTGGTCGCGTCTGCTATGGGCATGTCCGGGACTTTTGGTTGCCCTCGGATTCACGACTATAAGGTTTAGGTCTGCCGCGTGCCCTGAAGCAGGGTCGCAGAAACGAGAGGCGGCGGGTTAGGCAGCACCGCCACCGAAGAGGTTAGTGTGAAGCCTTTTATGAGTCAGTGCGCACTTGCGGCGCTGAAAAGAGATGATTCTTTCGCAGAACAGTAGAAGAGCCATAGGACGAACCGCAATAGCGGCTATTGTCATAGTCATCATAATCGCGGCGTCTGTCGGCGTGTACTTCGGGGCCGTGGCGCCAGGACCTGGTACCACGACCACCACAACTCCGACAAAGACGACCACCACGACGACCTCGTACAAGGACACCGTAGTCATGGGGACGACCGACGCGGTCCAGACGACGATCGACCCTGCGGACGCGTATGACTACTTCGGCCTCAACATGATCAACAACCTCGGCGCGCCCCTCGTGGACTTCGCCCCAGGGACCACCAACACGGCCCCCTCCGCGCTTCAGCCTGCGCTGGCGACGAAGTGGACTGTAAGCTCCGACGGCCTCACCTACACCTTCATCCTCCGCTCGGGGCTGAAGTTCGATGACGGCACTCCCTTCAACTCGACCGTCGTGAAGTTCAGCATCGAGAGGGGGATGGCCATCAACGACCCGAACGGCGCGTTCAACGGACTCGCAGTTCCGACGATAATCGACCACATAACCACGCCCAACTCGACAGCGGTGGTCTTCCATCTGAAGGCCCCGTTCTCCGCCTTCCTGAGCATGATGACCTTCGGCATCATGTACCCTGTCAACCCGAGCAAGGTGTCGCAGGTGACCTGCAACCCATGCAACGACATGACCGGGATAGTCAACTTCACTTCAGGCAACGCGGCTGCAAGCAACCCCAACGGCCTCGGGCCGTACACCCTGACTTCTTGGACGAGGTCGGGGACCAAGGACGTGCAGATGGTCCTGACTGCCAACCCGAACTACTGGAACTATCCAGCCTACCCCAAGACGCACACGATAATCATCAAGTTCTACCCTGACGCCACCTCACTGGCGGCAGCGATCAGGTCCGGGGACGTCGACTTCGCCTACAGGCAGTTCACGACCACGGACATCCAGAGCCTCATGACCACCCAGGGCCTGAAGGTCTACTCGAGCCCTGGCGCCTTCATCCAGTACCTGGTGATCAACGAGAACAAGGCGCCGTTCAACGACATCAACGTCAGGCAGGGGATCGCGGCTGCGATCAACAGGACCGACCTGATCGATACCGTGTTCGCAGGCACGGCCACCCCGCTCTACTCCCAGATACCGCTGGGAATGGCCTACCACACGGATGCGTTCAAGACTGCATTCGGTGCGGGCCCCAACTACACCCTCGCAAGGGACATCCTTGCGAAGTCAGGCTACAACGCAAGCAACAAGCTCGTCGTTGACCTGTGGTACGAGACCACCGGCCACTACCCACAGAGCCCAGACCAGGCACAGGTGATCGCCAAGGACCTGGAAGCCAGCGGAGTGATAACCGTCAACCTCAACGGGGTCGATTGGCCTACGATGCACTCCAACGTGAGGGCCGGGAGCATGGGCGTATTCATCTACGGGTGGTACCCCGACTTCATCGACCCCTACGACTACACCACCCCATTCCTGTCGTCGACGGGAGCCGGGTGGCTCAACGACGGCTACAACAGCACGGCAATGGACAACCTCCTGACCCAGTCGCTATCCGCAACGACCGCGACGGCACCTTCGATCTACGGCCAGATCCAGACGCTTCAGGCGAATGACGTCCCCCTCATCCCACTGTACCAGGGCGGTTCCAACTGCTGCGGTGCGGTGGCCAAGACCACGGTGGGCGGCATCTATCTGGACGTCACCCTGATCTTCAGACTATCGACCATTTACGAGACCCAATAGAACGCAGGGAAGTCCTATGCGAGTACTTCCCTCCTCCCCCGTTTTCAGATGAGCCTCAAGAGCTACATAGTAACCAGGGCTCTTCTCACGATTCCGACTGTCCTGCTACTCGTGACGATAGTGTTCCTGATCGTGCGCGTGCTCCCCGGGGACCCCGCCCTGCTGCGCTTCGGCAAGCAGGTGAACCCCGCAGCCCTCGCCGCAGTCAGGCACGCGCTGGGCCTCGACCTGCCGATCTACACCCAGTACTACAACTACATCGTCGGCATCTTCCAGGGGAACCTGGGCATAGCATTCTCCAACGAGCAGCCCGTAGCCCCTCAGATCCTCTCGGCCTTCCCGGCCACCCTCGAGCTCACCATCAGCTCGATGCTGGTGGCTGTGCTCGTCGGCGTCGTGCTCGGAGTAAGGTCGTCGCGGAAGTATGGCTCGGCGGAGGACACTGTGATACGGACCTTCGGCGTCGTGGTCTACTCAATCCCGGTGTTCTTCCTCGGGCTCATCCTCATCGCCGTGTTTGCAATAGGCTTCCACATCCTCCCCGCCGGTGGCAGGATATCCACGCTGGTGCCGGCCGGTGGGACGTTCTTCGGGGTGCACCTGCAGACCGGGCTCTACACAATCGACTCCCTGCTCGGGGGGAACCTGGGCGAGTTCGCGGACGCCCTGCGCCACCTCGTTCTCCCCGGCACCGCGCTCGGGCTGTACATATCGGCTGTGTTCCTCAGGATAACGCGGAGCAACATGCTGGACACCCTCGGCCAGGAGTACGTCACAGCTGCGAAGGCCAGGGGGCTCAAGGAGAGGACCGTCCTCTACAGCTACGGTCTCAGGAACGGCCTGCTCCCCGTGCTGACCATCATGGGGCTCGAGTTCGCGGGTCTGCTCGGGGGTGCGATCCTGACCGAGACGACCTTCGCGTGGAACGGAGTCGGGACGTACATCGTCACCGCGATCAACCAGCGGGACTACATAGCGATCCAGGGCGCCGTCGTCTTCTTCGGGATACTGGTGGCAGTCGTTAGCCTCATAGTCGACATCCTGTACGCATACCTCGACCCGAGGATCAGGTACTAGGTGACTGCGATGAAGAACGAATCCGAGTCCAGGGTGAGGCCGGCGATCAGCTTCTTCTTCACCCTGCCCCGCTTCGGCGCAGGGGGGAAGATGGTGGTCATCGGGATTGCCATCGTGGTGGTGCTCCTTGCGATGACGGTCCTCTCCCCGGTAATCGCTCCTCACGACCCCTCGGCGCTCAGCGTCGGCCCCGCAAACTCGCCCCCGTCCTGGAGCTTCCCTATGGGGACCAACCGCCTCGGCCAGGACATCCTGAGCCGGATGATAGCGGGCGGGTCCACCATGATGGAGGTGGCCGCCCTTTCTGTGGCCCTGTGCTTCCTCATCGGGGTGCCGCTTGGGCTGGTCGCGGGGTACTCGAGGAGGATGGTCGACGGGCCGCTTTCGCTGCTCATGGACGCCCTCTACGCATTCCCCGGGCTGGTGCTGGCCATAGCGATCGCAGCTGTGCTGGGCAGGGGGGTCGTGAACCTCTCGATCGCGATCGCGGTCGTGTACATCCCCACCTACTTCAGGGTCGTGAGGAGCCAGGTCCTGACCCTGAAGGAGCTCCCCTTCGTCGAGGCGGTCAAGGCTGAGGGCGGGGGTATGCTCAACGTCCTCTTCAGGCAGATCTTCCCCAACGTCCTGCCTTCGATCGCAGTGATAGCGTCCATCAACGTCGCGGACTCGGTGATCACCGAGGCCGGCCTCACGTATCTGGGCCTCGGGGTCAACGTGGCTGCGCCTGACTGGGGTTTCGACATCTACTACGGGTACCAGTCGCTGCTCGCGGGGGCCTGGTGGACCGTCCTGTTTCCGGGCCTCATGGTGGTCCTCCTGGCCGGCGGCTTCACTTTCATCGGGGAGGGGCTCAGCGAGGTCCTGAATCCGAGGTTGAAGAGATGACTCTGCTCGAGGTGCAGGAGCTGAGCGTCAGCTACAGGACCCTGAAGGGGGAGCTGAGGGCCGTCCAGGGGGTCAGCTTCGAGCTCGGGGAGCAGGAGACGCTCGGCATCGTCGGGGAGTCGGGGTGCGGCAAGTCCACGCTGGGGCTCGCCCTCCTGAACCTCATGCCACCTCAGGGGAGGGTCACCCATGGGAAGATAATGCTCGACGGGCAGGACGTCCTCTCCCTGGAGAAGGAGGAGCTGCGGCGGGTCAGGGGGAAGATGGTGTCTATGATATTCCAGGACCCGATGACCTCCCTCAATCCTGTGAAGAAGATCGGGGATCACTTCGTCGAGGCGATCAGGGCGCACACCCCGGACGTCGGCAGGGATGACGCGCTGAAGAGGGCCGCAGTCATCCTCGGCCAGCTCGGCATGTCCTCGGACAGGCTGACCGACTACCCCCACCAGCTGAGCGGAGGGATGAAGCAGAGGATCATGATAGGCCTCGGCCTGGCGCTCGACCCCAAGCTCCTGATCGCAGACGAGCCCACAACGGCGCTGGACGTGGTGATCGAGGCCCAGATACTCGACCTGCTCCGCCAGCTGAAGGGCTCGCTGAAGCTCTCGATGATACTGATCACACACAACCTGGGGATCGTGGCCGAGGTGGCTGACAAGATAGCGATAATGTACGGCGGGGAGATCTTCGAGCTGGCCGAGACCAGGGCGATATTCAAGAAGCCGCTCTTCCCCTACACGCAGCTCCTCCTGAAGCTGGTGCCGAACGTCGCCTCGGAGTCGACGTCCCTGGAGTGGATCCCAGGCTCGCCCCCGGACCTCTCCACCCCAATCGCAGGGTGCAAGTTCAGCGCGCGGTGCCCCTTCGTCTTCGACAGGTGCAGGACGGAGCGCCCCGCCCAGCGCGAGGTCGAACCAGGGCACAGAGTGGCCTGCCACCTCTACGACGGAGGGGGGAGATGATGGGCGACCTCCTCCAGTTCCAGGAGGTGAAGAAGTACTTCCCTGTGAAGCGGAGCCTGGTCGAGGGGCTCTTCGGGGTCAAGCCCAGGCACGTGAGGGCAGTGGACGGGGTCACCTTCGGCATCCAGGAAGGGGAGGTGTTCGTCCTGGTCGGCGAGAGCGGGAGCGGGAAGACCACCCTGGGGAAGCTCGGCCTGCGGGTCTACGTCCCCACCTCGGGGAGGGTCGTCTTCGACGGGAAGGCGATAGCGGAGCTGAAGGGGGACGAGCTGAAGGAGTTCAAGCGGTCGTCGCAGATGGTGTACCAGGACCCCGTGGCTGCGCTCAACCCCAGGGTCAGGGTCGGGGATGCCGTAGCCGAGCCCCTCGGGTTCCACGGGATCGGGACGAAGGAGGAGCAGAGGGAGAAGGCGTTCAAGATGATGAAGCGGGTCGGCTTCGACCCGCCGGAGGAGTTCTACTCCAGGTTCCCCCACGAGCTCAGCGGAGGTCAGAGGCAGAGGGTGGTGATCGCCCGTGCGCTCATACTCGGCCCGAAGTTCGTGGTGGCAGACGAGCCGGTCGCGATGCTCGACGTGTCCATCAGGGCCCAGATCCTGAAACTGCTGTTCGACCTCAAGAAAGAGATGAGCCTGACCCTCCTCATCATAACCCACGACATAGCGATAGCGAAGTACTTCGCCGACCATGTGGGGATAATGTACCTCGGGCAGCTGGTGGAGAGGGCGGAGAGGGGGGAGATGTTCAGGAACCCCATGCACCCGTACACAAAGGCGCTCTTCTCGTCCGTCCCCATCCCAGACCCCGAGGCGAACAAGAAGCGGATGATAATCAAGGGGGAGATCCCGAGCGCGATCACGCCACCCCAGGGGTGCAGGTTCCACCCGCGCTGCCCCTTCGTCTTCGACAGGTGCAGGACGGAGGAGCCGGCGCTGGTGCGGAGGTCCGAGGGGCACCTGGTCTCGTGCCATCTGTACGACGAGGCCGGGCGTGAAGCCGAGAAGGCCGCAGCCTAGGGCCAGCGCCCGTGAGGGGAGGTGCGGGGTCCCGCTCAGCGGAGCGCCTGCTTCAGCAGGACAGGGACCTCGGACGGCGTCATGGCCACCTTCACCCCTGCGCCGCTCAGCGCCTTGATCTTGGAGTCGGCGGTCCCGACGTTCCCGTAGATTATCGCACCCGCGTGCCCCATCTTCTTCTCCTTCGGCGCGTGCCGCCCGGCTATGTAGGCGACGATCGGCTTCCTGTACCCTGACTTTTGGATGTGCCTGGCGAGCCGCTCCTCGGCGTCCCCGCCTATCTCCCCCACGACGACCACAGCCTTGGTCTCGTCCATCCCCTGGACGAAGTCCATCCACTCCACGGGTGTGGAGCCGTTGATCGGGTCCCCGCCTATCCCGGCTGCCACCGACTGCCCGAACCCGTTCGCAGTGAGCTGGCCTGCGATCTCGTACATCAGGGTCCCGCTCCGGGAGTAGACTGCCACGTTCCCCGGCCTGTACGACGGGGCTGGCATTATCCCGAGCTTGACCTTCTGCGACGGCACAATCACCCCGGGGCAGTTCGGGCCGACTATCGTCGCCCCCTTCGACTGCGCGAGCTGCACCAGCTTCAGCTCGTCCCTTATCGGGACGTGCTCCGTGATTATGACTAGGAGCTTGACACCCGCCTCCAGCGCGTCCACGCCGGCAGAGAGAGTGAACTCTGCAGGCACGAAGGCCACGGACGCCTTCGCCTTCGTCTTCTCCGCCGCCTCTGCCACGGTGTCGTACACAGGGACCCCCTCCACGGACTGCCCGGCCTTCCCCGGCGCAGCACCGGCGGCTATGTTGGTCCCGTAGTCCAGCATGAGCTTCGTGTGCAGGCGCCCGTACCGACCTGTGATGTTCTGGACTATGACCGGGTCCCCGAGCTTCGGGAGCATCATGCCGCCTTCACCACCGCCTCAACGGCCTCTGGCGCGGTCCTGAACAGCTTGACCGGCACGCCGACGAGCATCTTCCTGGCCTCCTCCTCTTCGGCCCCGCTGACCCTGGCGTAGAGCGGCTTCGCGCCCCCCTGCGCCATCACCGTCTTGATCCCCGCAGCCACGTCGGTGCTCCTAGTGATTCCGCCGTAGATGTTGACGAGGATGCGGCTGACCCCAGGGAGCCTGTTGACGAGCCTGAGCGCGGCTTCGACCCTCTCCTGTTGCGCCCCCCCGCCGAGGTCGAGGAAGCAGGCCGGCTTCCCCCCAGCGTCCCCGACGAGGTCAAGGGTGGAAAGGACTAGGCCTGCGCCGTTCCCGACGACCGCGATGTCACCGCCGAGCCTGACGAACGCGAACCCCTGCCGCGACGCCTCCCCCTCGAACTCGTCCTCGGGGTGCATCTTCGCGAACTCGGGGTGCCTGAAGAGGGCGTTGTCGTCTATGATCACCTTGGCGTCGAGCGGCATCAGGGTCCCGTCCTTCCCCACGGCCAGCGGGTTAATCTCGGCCAGCTCGCACTCCTTCTCCCTCGCCAGGCGTTCCAGCGAAAGCAGGATCTTCACGAACTGGGATGCCTGCCCGCGCTCGAGCTTCAGAAGCGAGGCCACCTCGGCAGCGAACCTGTCGTCGATCCCCTCGAGGGGGACCTTCCGTATCACCTTCCCAGACATCGACTCCACGTCGACCCCCCCGGCCATCGCGCCTATGGTGACGAACGCCCTGTCCCCCCTGTCGAGGCTCACCGAGAGGTACATCTCGGAGTTGTGCGGGTACGCCTCCTCCAGGAGGAGCGCCGAGGGCTTCTCCCCGCCGATCGCGAGCCCGAAGATGCGCTGGGCCTCCGACTTCGCCTTGGCCGCGTCGTTCACTATCGCTATCCCGCCGGCCTTCCCTCTGCCTCCCGCAAGGACCTGGGACTTTATCGCCACGGGGGGCTTCAGCTTCCCGAACGCTTCCGCGACCTGGTCGACGCTGTCGGCGCGGATGGACTTCGGGACCGAGAGGCCGTACTGCTTGAAGAGGTCCTTGGCCTGATACTCGAAGAGGCGCACAGCAGGCGCGCGAAATCATCGGGATTAAAGGTAGCGCCCTAATCGCTCTGAAAGTCGGGGCTCGCGATTGCCAGGACGCCCATAGCGGATAAATAGGACTCGGCGCCAAGTTGCCCAATGGCCAACCAACCAGAACACGAAGAAATGCATCCACGCGAACCGAACGTGATCTACGTCGGCAAGAAACCCACAATCAGGTAGAAGGTAATTCCTTCTCCTGGGGGAGTGAACTACGTTTTGGCTTGCCTGACACAGATCAACAACGGGTCCGACATCGTCACCGTGAAGGCTCGGGGAAGAGCCATCTCGCGGGCGGTCGACGTGGCCCAGGTGTTGACAAAGCGGTTCGCCACCGACATCAAGGTGCAGGGCATCTCCATCAACACGGAGCAGGTCAAGAGCACCATGACTGGCGGCATGAGCAACGTCTCCTCCATAGAAATCAAGCTCGGGAAGTAAGAAGCCCAGGAGACGGCT
>DAIDAO010000058.1 GCA_027310575.1 bacterium
CTCGTGCGGAGCCTCGTCAGCTGGGCGTCGACTTTGAGCATGCGGGCCAGCAATACGGGGGTGTCGCCGCTTCACCGCCTATTAGTGCAGAATTGAACTTTTGTCCGATGATAGAGGCCCCCGTTTGGGAATCCGGCAAGCTCACGCAGGATGAAGAGCGCACAGTGGAAAGAACGAAAAAAGGGAGGCTGCTATTGCCTCTAGGAGTAGATCCACACCGGACCGGAGCCTGATGGTGCGGCGAGCATCACAGGTCCCTGACCAGTCATGTGGATGATCCCTTGGAAGGTGAACCCACTGCTGGGAAGGTTCAGGAACGCAAGGTTCATGGTGAAAGCGCCGTTAACTTCGACGAGCTTCATGAGCGCCTTCCCTGTTGCTGTGTTGTAGCTCCAACCACCATATACGGTGTAAGCCACGTTATTCTGGTCTGTGTAGATCCCGTAAGTGGTGCCCTGGACGAGCGAGCCCTTGGCAGGCATGTCAGCAGCGCCGGCTAGCTGGATGTTGAAGTAGCCGAGGACGTTTATCGGACTTGTCCCGACTACCCCGCTCATGTTGAGTGTGAAGCCCACAGGTGGAGCTGAAGATGCGAAAGCGCTGGCAGGAACGAAGGCTAGTGCGAGGAGTGCGATAGCAGCTGTTGCGAGTATCGTCTTTGAGGTGACTGTCTCCCTCATTTTCTGACCCTTCGACATGAAGGCGGACTCCATATTGGGATTCTTGCCGATTTCCACATTACGATACCGAAATGTGACTAGTGGCCGGCCTGGTAACAGGAGCCTGGCGTGGCTCAGTCCGAGTACGGGAGTATGTGTATCCCGTCCGGGGTAAAAGCCACAGTGTGGAACTTCCGGCTGTGCTCAGTCCCCCTCAGTTTCTTGATGAGGAACCTCGTCCTCAGCTCCATGTTCTTGGTCACGTAGTTCTCGAGGAGGAATATCCCATCGGCCACGAACTCCTCGACGCCGCTGTTCATGGTCTGGTCTGACTGGAACTTGCTGACCGTCATGAGAGTGGTTATCCCCTCCCTCTTGAGGGTCTTGTACACCAGGTGCATCAGGAAGCTGTAGTCGAACTTCTCCTTCGCCCCGCTCAGGAAGGCAGTGAGAGAGTCCACGACCAGCCGCTTCGCCTTGATGTCGTCGAGCGCGCCCAGCAGCGTCTCGATGTTGGACCCCATCCCCCTCCCTTCGAGGGACTCGAGGTCCAGCAGCTTCACCTTCTTCTCCTTCTCGAGGGCGTCGAAGTCCATCCCGAAGATCTTCATGTTGCGCTTCAGGCTGGTTATGTCCTCCTCGAAGGTCGCGAAGACAGCGTGCTCGTTGTCTACCTTGGCCGAGTTGTAGACGAACTGCGATGAGAAGATCGTCTTGCCTGTCCCTATCCCCCCGACCAGGAGCACGAAATCGCCCTGCTGCAGCCCCCCCTGGATCAGCGGGTCGAGGCCCACGACCCTCGTCGGGATGCGCTCGGCTAGCACAGCGGTCATACAGGACCGCCATGCAGCGTCTCATATAATAGAATCCTTTCCGATTTGCGAAACAGACCCGGCAGGGTATATAAGCAAAGTTGCCGACGTGCAATCAATATAGACTACAGATTCACAACCCTCTATTAGGCGAATTCTTCCGGTGAAAGCATCTATGGGCGCCTTCGACAAGATAAAGCGAAGGAACCTCGACTTCCTCCTCATCGAGACGATAAAGCAGATCGGGGTCTCGAACTACTCCCTCCTCGCCCGCATGACCGGGATAAACCCGGAGACCGTCCGCTACAAGGTCAACAAACAGCTGTCGAAGTACGGCCTCGGCGTCCAGGTCAACCTGAACCACGCGGAGCTCGGGATGTCGGCCGGGCTGATCGTCGTCGACGCCGAACCGTCAAAGGAGTGGCTCGGCGAGGTCAGCTACCTCTTCTTCGAGGGCAAGGTGATAGGGGCAGCCAAGTACGTCGGCCTCTTCGCGGTCCCGTTCCGTTTCAAGAAGAAGTACGCCGACGTGCTCGCTTACATGAAGCAGCAGAAGGAGATCAACGACTTCCAGGTCTACGACTCGAAGTGGATGAGGTACCCGTCCTTCAGGCCCGAGTTCTACGACTTCGACGCCAAGAGGTGGAACGTCGACTGGAAGCGGGTCGAGATGACCATGGGGGAGAGCGGCGCGACGTCCACCGACGTGAACCGGGAGGCGCAGGTGGACTACTTCGACATCAAGATCCTGAAGGCCATGCAGGAGCGCCCCACTGTGAGCCTGGCCAAGGTGGCCTCCGAGATCGAGGCCAACCCGAGGACCCTGAGGTACCACAACTCTGAGCACGTGGTCAAGGGGAAGTTCATACTCAACAGCAACGTGAGGTGGAAGCGGCCGAGCCTCGAGGGGAAGCCGGGGGAGGTGATGCAGGTCCTCGCCCTGTTCAAGGGGGTGGGGCAGGAAGGGGTGGTCCACGCCAGGAAGCTGATGAACAAGGTCCCATTCACCTGGGTCGAAGGTGGGTCCGAGGCAGGGGACTACTTCGCCCTGCTCGACGTCCCGATCGAAAGGCTGTACGAGACTACCAGGTACATTGAAGCGAACACGGAGGGGGTCAGGAACAACCTCTCGATACTGATGCTCGACAACATGAGGTCCAGGTACCTCTACATCCCGGAGGAGATGTTCGACCCGAAGAGGGGGTGGACCCTGCCAGGGTACAGGCAGGAGATGGCGAAGGTCGAGGAGGGAGAGCGACGCCAATCCTAGCGTCTGTATACAGGGAGTTCGTCCTCGGGGGGCACATGCTCGCGCTCGGGACTGCGAGCATAGCGTACGCAAGCGCGGTACTGCTCGGGGTCACGTCCACCCCTGTCCTCCTCGTGATGGCGTACCTCTTCTCGTATGGGGCGTACTCGATGAACAGGAGCGCTGAGATCGACGTCGACTCCATCACCCACCCGGACAGGACGGCGCTCCTCGCGACGCGCAGACGGTACCTCCCGGCAATCACTGCCGGATACTTCGTGCTGGGGTACGCCCTGGCAGTCACTGTCAACCTGATCTTCTTCGTCGGGCTCCTAGTCCCCCTGGCGTTCAGCGTCGCGTACAGCGTGGGGTCGAAGAAGCTCGTCGGTCTCATCGGGGTCTCCAAGCTGAAGGAGAAGCTGCTGGTGAAGAACCTGTTCGTATCCCTCGGCTGGTCCCTCATCCCGGTGCTCGTCGGGCTCTACTACCTCAGGGCTGGAGCCGTGCTGATCCCGATGGGGGCGTTCATCTTCCTGCGCCTCATGGTGAACACCCTGATCTTCGACGTGAGGGACACAGAAGGGGACAGGGAGCAGGGGATAAGGACCGTACCGGTCGCATTCGGCGCCGAAAGGACGTACAGGGCGATGGTGGCAATCGACCTCCTGACCCTCCTGTTCCTCGCGTACACTGTCTTGGCCGGTGTCTTCCCGACGGCTGCGCTTGTGCTCGCGGTCCTCCCCCTGTACTCGCTCGGCTACTCGGCTCTTGCAAGGCGGCCCGGCGCGAACCTGGGGTTGATCTGCGATTTGCTTGTGGACGGGGAGTACCTCCTATGGGGACCGCTGATGTACATTGGAGCGGCGGTCCTATAGGATGCGCGGCCAGAGCCCTGAAACAACGCAGGGGCTGCCGACGGGCATAGAGAAGTACCGAGAGGCGCTCAAAGGGTACCTCGCCTCGGAGCGGAGCGAAAAGACAGCCCTGTCCGAAGCGATAGCGGGGATCCTCGACACTGGCGGGAAGAGGCTGAGGCCGGTCATAGCCCTCCTCTCGTGCGAAGCGGTCTCTGGGAGCTACGAGATGGCCCTCCCGGTCGCTGCGGCCTTCGAGCTCGCCCACTCGGCGTCCCTGGTCCAGGACGACATAATCGACGAGTCGGCCCTGAGGCACGGGGCCGTAGCCACCCACAAGAAGTACGGCGAGACCAGGGCCATACTGATCTCTGACATGATGATATTCGAGATATTCCTCGAGCTCGCGAAGTACGGGGACATGAACCTCCAGCAGAAGAGGCTCGCCAAGCTGGCTTCCCTCCTGGGCAACGCGGCGAAGCTCACGGCAGAGGGGGAGTTCTTCGAGATGACCCTGGCGGAGAGGGGGTCTGCGACTGAGGAGGAGTACTTCAGGCTCGCAGGGCTCAAGACGGGCGCGCTGTTCGCTGCCGCAGCTGCCTGCGGGGCTGTGGCCGGGGGAGGGAGCGCGAAGGAGGTCGAGGCGGCGTACGGCTTCGGGCGGGACCTCGGGATCTCCTTCCAGGTAAGGGACGACATCCTGGACATAGTCGGGAACGAGGAGGCGACGGGCAAGCCGCTCCTGAAGGACCTTCAGAACAACGCGTCCAACATGGTGCTGGTGCACGCTCTATCCCACGCTGACCCCTATCAGAAGCAGGCGATCCACTCGATGATGTACAAGAAGTGGTTCGCGCTGCAGGAGGTGCAGACCCTGATGCGGACGCTCGACCAGCTCGGTTCCATCGACCACGCGAACGCAGTCGAGAGGAGCTACGCCGCGAAGGCGAAGGGCGCGCTCGAGGTCTTCCCCGAATCTTCTGCCAGGAGCACGCTGGAGCAGCTCACCGAAGGGCTGGGGTCGAGGCTGAAATGAACGCAAAGGCTTTAGCGGCACTCATGGGGAGCGCGACCTGAATTGGAGGAAGCAGCGATGGAGCGGCTGAAGACCGGTGTGGAAGGCCTGGACGAGCTGATCGAAGGAGGGCTCGTCAGGGGGGACATCCACCTGCTGGCAGGCGGCCCTGGGACCGGGAAGACAGTCCTTGCCGCGAACGTGGCCTACAACGCAGCGAACGCTGGGGAGAACGTCGTCTATGCCACGTTCGAAGAGTCGGCTGAGTACTTCAAGCGGAACATAGGCCTGATGGGTCTCAACTTCACTCCGCTCGAGAAGGAGGGGAGGGTCAACCTCGTCGACCTCGAGGCCCTGAAGGGGCAGCAGCTGGAGACCAACATGTCGACGCTCATCCAGGCCACCAAGGACTCCAAGGGCACCCTGCTCGTCATCGACTCAGTCACTGCCCTGCTCCTGGCCTGCGAGACCCAGTTCGAGATGCGGACGTTCATGAAGTCGGTCTACAACTCCCTGAAGTCCCAGGGGATAACCACAATCTTGACCGGGAGCCTCGTGAACGGGGGGAGGATCGGCCTCGAAGGGTTCATGACCGACTCTGTCATGCTCCTTGAGAACTGGGAGGACGGCGTCCAGATGAAGACGAGGTTCGTCATACTGAAGATGAGGGGGACGAACCACAGCAAGAAGTACCACTCGGTCGTGTTCGGCCCGAGGTTCGCCGTGTCGAGATTCTGACCTTTTTGGCAGCCAGTGGCCTGTCGATCGTAAACGTCACAATCGACGTCTTTGCGTTCGCGGTCGCGGCCATCTCCCTCTACTTCGTCAGCCGTCAGAAGACGAGCAGCTACCCGTACGTGAAGAGCCTCCTCGTCCTCGTCCACGTCTTCTTCGAGGGGGTGGTGTTCCTGGAGATACTCAGGAATTTCGTGGAAACCTCGAGCTTCCTCGACATCTACACCGTCTTCGCGACCAGCTTCATCCTCTGGGACGTCGTCTTCCTCACTGTGATCGCGTTCGCGGTCTACGTCAGGCCAGGAGGGAAGGGGGTGGCAGGGAGGCTGCGGGCTGTCTTCTTCCGGTGGCCCCATGGCCTGATTCTGGCGGCTTTCGTGGTCTTCATCGGCGCAGCGGAAGCATACCTGGTCGTCGGACACCCGTATTCCGGGGTTTCGCTTGCGACCCTCGACGGCGTCCTCGGCCTGCCTTCGGTGACCCTCGAGTCGACCGCATTCAACACCAACTTCCTCGGGGTATCCCTGCTCACCCTGGTCTTCTTCCTCGCCTACCCCACGACTCTGCTGATCAGGGAGACGCTGCAGGTGAAGGACCCCGACGTCAGGAAGGCCCTGGTCGTGCTGCCCTTCTGCTGGGTGGGCATCGGGTCCGAGCTCCTCCTCTTCAACGGGTACCTCGTGGCCATAGGGTACGACTTCATCGCTGTAGGGTACGCCATAGCAGCGATGGTCTTCGGGGTGGCGGCGACTATCTTCAGGCGCGCGTCCCTCCTCTCGAGCTTCTTCGAGCCTGTCGCTGTCACTGCGCCTCGCGGGCCTGTGCCTACGGCCGGTAGGGCGGGGGTCGTCTTCGACGCAGGCATGCCCGTCCTCTTCGAGGTCGACCCCTCGACCAACTACGAGACGTCCCTTGCCTCATATGTCGGGGGGAAGACTGCGTCCGGGGGCCTGGTCTACGTCTTCACGTCCAAGGGGAGCCCAGTCTACAACGCAATCGCAGGGATAACCGGGGCGAGGTTCTACCTCATGACCTCCCACGTGTCCTATCCGAAGACCTCTGACAAGGAGAACGAGCTCCTCGTCCCCCAGAACGACATGGCGGTCCTCCTCGACCTCCTCGACAAGACGGTCGCGTCCACGGCCGGGACCCCCCTCTCGGTCGTCTTCGACAACATCTCCGACTTCATCCTCTACCTGGGCTTCGAGGCGTCTTACAAGTTCGTCAAGCAGGCTAACGAGATCCTGGACCGCCCCAAGGTCTCCAGCGTCTATCTCATGACCATGGGCGCGCACGATGAGAGGGTGATGAGCCTGACGAAGAGCCTGTTCAGGATGCACGCGAAGTACGACTCCGGAGGCCTGAAGGTGACCCGAGGCTCTGGTGCGGCTGCGCCGGCCCAGTGACAGGCGGGCTCAGAACACTGCTGCTGTCTTCTGCAGGGGCTGGCTGATGTCTTCGACGATCTTGTTGTAGGACATCAGTACGGCCGCCCCCTTCTCAGTGAGCTCGTACCTGCGCCTCGACCCGTACTCCACTTCGGTCAGGAGGTTCCCCGCCTCCAGGGCCGAAAGGTGGTCCTTTAGGGCGCCCCAAGAGAGGTTTGCCTTGTACATTATCTGGGTGGGCTTCTCAGCGCCAGTCTTCACGCACGTGAGTATGTCCATCCTGATCTCGAGGTGCGACCTCCGCATCGAGAACCTGTGCTTCCGGGCCGCGGTCTGGTCCAGACTGAAGAGCGAATACTCTTCTTGCAAAGTTAGCAGAATTGCCTATAAATAACCTATATAAGCATTATCGATTAATCGTCCATTTTTCCCGAAAACCAGTTGATACGCCTTGATATGGTCGATAATCTGGGCGGAATGCTGGAATATTTGCCGAACCGGCTTCCTAGCTTGCGCCTAGCTTCAGCATGCCAGGGGTCTGGACAGCCTCCACGATCAGGGTGAAGCTGCTAAGGACGCCAGCCCCCTTCATCGTGAGCTGGTACATCCTCTTCCCCCCTGTGCTCGACCTCTCCAGGAGCCCCCGGTTCACGAGAGACCCCAGGTTGTTCTGCAGGGCGACCCATGCCAGGTTGGCTCTGTACATGATCTGCGTGGGCAGGTAGGCGCCGTCGTGGACCACTTTCAGGATGTCCATCTGGATTTCGAGTTGCGACCTCCTTGCGGAGTAACCGCGCTTCTCTTCTGCTCTTGCGAAGAGTTCAGTAAAGGATTGGGCCATGTAGGCCACGGCTAGTTGGAGAACCTATATAAGAATTATAGAAACTTGATGCGTATTCATATTCTATGCGTCCTTTCGGCCGTCTATTTTCTGTGGCTCACATTTCGACTGTGCCGAATATATGCCGTTCGGTAATGCCTTGTGCTTCCAAGAGAGAAATCTGCAATATTTTCAATCCTTAGCTGTCCTGCGGGCTGGAGTCCAGGGTGTGAAAACCTGCAAAACGGCAGAATTACTTAGAGAACTCATGCCCCCGAAGGCACTGGATGATGCGTCCGCGAGGGTGGGGTCTACTTACGGCTGCTGGAGCAGCCGGGCTCGTCGCTGCCTCTCTCAACTTCATGCCACCCCTGCCTGAAAGTCTCCTCATCGGCTCGTCGATCGGGATGGTGGTAGTGGGGCCAGCGGGCCGAATGGTCAAGGAGGCGCTCCCCCCACGAAAGGCGAGGGCAGAACCGGCGCCAGAGGCTGAGTTGAAGCGGCTTACACAGGCCCGTACCAGGGCGAGGGCCGAGGAGCATGAAAGGATCTTGGACAACTTCGACACCCTGCTTTCACGGGTCGAGGCGGTGGACGACCCTGAAGTGAACAAGAAGGTGACAGAGAACTTCGAGCGTTTCGTCGAGAGGCTCACGAGGCACTACCCCGAATGGGACGCCGAGGGGAGGCTGAGGACGTACGTGCTGATGAAGAAGATTGCGGACTCGCTGAACCTCCATAACGCCGACACCTACCTCGACATGGCTTACAGGACCCTCATGGCCAGAGGAGCGGAGGCGTCCGAGATTTCGCATATCACTCTCAACGGCAAGGTGGAGAGGATGTACAGGGACCCGGAGAACGAGGGGACGCGCAGGTTGGCTGGGACTCTGCTGCTGATGAACAGGGGGGACGATGAATACGCGAGGGAGATGGTCGTTGAAGCAGTCCACCTGTGGAGCGACAGCAGGTTCCTGAACCTGAGGGGAGACTTCGCCACTGTTTCGAGCCTCGGAAAGCAGGAGGAAGAGTCGGTCCTGGACCTGCTCGAGAAGGAGATGGAGAAGGCCGCCAGGGTCAAGGACACCGGAGCTGCGAAGAGGGCGAGGGACCTCTGGATGACGATACTCGTGGCCGACCCCAGGCTCCCGCGGCTGCGAAGCAAGTAACAGGGGTTTCCGTCTCGCGACGCCGGCAACTGTAGCCGATTGTCTGCTTCGTGGTAGGAAGGATTAGTCGGGGGCGCGAGTATGCTGAAGCCAGGCCTAGGCTAGGGTCAAATCAATCGTGTAGTAGGCGTAAGGTGCAGCGGTGGACGGCTGGACCTTGAGCGAGAGCGTCACAGTCGAAGTCCCAGTGGACGTGGCTGTCACGTATAGGTAGACGTACATCGTGGTGGAGGCCGCGAGGGTGACCACCGAGCCGGTGGACTTCGTGAAAGACCCGCCCAGGAGGGCGATTTGCTGGCTGTTGACAGTATAAGGCGAGATGTCGGGGGTCTTCAGCCAGATGGTCATGTTGCTGAGCCTGGAAATCCCGGAGCTGGTAGCAACAGCGAGGTTGACGTTCCATGAGGCGCTGGTAGGGTTGTTGACCGCCAGTACGTAGTCGTAGGCAGCCGGGGTCTCGAAGTTAGTCAACTGGCTCGAACCCCAGTATATCGTTACAGAGGCGCTGGCAGTCACAGTCACTTCGACGTACCCTCCCGAGGGAACGGTGCCCGCGCCCGTAGCGAACGACGTCTTGACCTCCGACTTGGTCGAGGTTATCGTATTGGTGGTCCCCGACGAAAGCAAAGTGTACTGTGCGGTCCCTCCGGAGTTCGTCGTGTAGGCGCTTACGGAGAGGGTCGTGCTGCCGCCTGAAGACGAAGCTGCAATCGCATCGGCTATGATGCCCCAGGCGGCGGCTGCGCCGAGTGTGAAACTCACGGTGTTCGCGCCAGCAGACGGGATTACCTGGTACTCAGAGCCTCCGGGGGCCGCGTTCTGTATCGCAGTATAGCCGCTCCCTGCGGAGATGGTTGTCGTTGATGATGCGATTCCCACAAGCCCCAGGAGGAAGTCGTTCGAAAGGGTGGTTGAGAACGACGTGCTGGGGGTCGTAGTTGACCCGCTGGCAGACACAGCCGCACCGTCGAACGGGGAAGCAGTGTTGGCGCCCTTCACTCCGAACGCTGTCACCGTGTACACCCCACCTACGGCAGCGAACGTCACGCCGATCCTGTCAGCAGCGAGCGCGCCCGTAGAGATCGCATACCACTCGGTCACCTGCGCGGTGTTCGAGACAGACTTCCTGTTGGTCCATGAGAGGCCATCCCCGTCCGTGGTGGTGGCCGTGAACGTTCCCGTGCCAGCCACCGAGGCAACGACCACGTCGTTCGCGCTGGACGTAGTCAGCGAGACACCGACGGACATCTGGAGCGCATCGGCGATGATCCCCCACGGCTGGGCCTTGCTGAGGGTCTCGTCGACCGCAAGGTTCGTCCGAGTCGTGGTCGCGTAAAGGTACTGGGCGTCAGTTCCTGTCTTCGTCGACCCGGTGCTGGTGACGACTGCGATGTCTGTAAAGCTGGCGCCGTGGGTCGACGACGTGCCGGAACCGGCAGAGAACCCCAGGCCGCTTATCACCAGGTCGATCGCGTTTGTAGTGCTGACGGTCACGGATGGGGTCTTGGAGTTCCCTGTGCTGCTCGCGGCAGTTGCAAAGTTAGGGTCGAACGGGCTGCCAAAGTTCACGCCCGTTACCCCTACAATGACAAGAGTGATGTCCCCAGTCGTCGCAGTCAAGAAGCTCACAGTGATCGTCTGGGCGGAAATCGCGCTCGCCGCCTTGGCGTAGTACTCGGCGATGTTGATGGAGCCGCTCGTCGCGCTTCCTCTGGACGACCAGGCGAGACCAGCTCCGGCCACCCCTGAGATGGTTTGGGTTCCGGACCAGGTCACGTAAAGCACCAACACTTCGTCCCCATAGTTGGTCGTCAGAGATGCCCCGATCGAAGAGGCGGGGTTTGCCGCCGCGGTGACGCTGGTGTCTATCCCGTATCCGCTGGTAACAGCCGCCGAGCCGTCCAGAGTCGGGGTCGACGCAGCGGATGAGCTCGCCCACAGGTCAAGAACGCTCGTCCCGGCCGGGATGGACGAACTGCTGCTGTAGGCAGGAGTCCAGAGACAGGCAGTCTGTCCGCTCGAGATCGTGAAGGAACCGGTCCCTCCTGGTGCCGTAGTGTTTGTGTCCACTGTGGGAGTCGAGCAGCTTGTCGGCATGTCCGCGGTCTCGTAGTAAGTCAGCCCAGCGGTCGCAGTGGCCGTAGCAGCAGTGGAGTAGGAGACCGACGACGAGCCGATGTTTCCAGCCTGCAGGACGACGGACGGGCTCCGGACCGTGGCTGTGCTGCTCCCGTATACATAACCGTAGACGTTCCCCAGAGCAGGCACCGCGGCCGTCAGAAGCAGCGCAAGAACGAAGACGCCGCCAATTCCGGCCAGCCTAGATGAATGGCGGCGTTCTGAATGCCCTGTCATCTCCCCCTGCTCGCACTTCCTTCGATCTCGCGCATGACGGCCGCCATCACCTTCAGCGCCTCGTCGGTCGACAGGTCCATGAGGCTCAACGAGAGGGTCCTTCCCGAGGAGTCCTCGACCATCAACGTACCGCCGGGGGTCAGGTACGCGCTCTTTGCACCAAGCAACGCGCTCCTGACGAGATTCGGGTCAATCTTCACCGGGCGGTCGACAGCCTTTTCCAAGAACTTCATCGAGTCTACGAGCCTCTGGCGATATGTCGGCTCCTCGTTCTTCTTGACGAGCACAGTCTCGAGACTCGGGCTGCCTTCCCGTGCGGACGAATTCACAGCCGGCGGCTCGCTCCGCGACGCCTTCTGCGCTCGAAGACCCTCTTCGCCATCAGGTCTTGCCCTGGCCTGAGCGGGCTCAGAGACCGCACCCGGTGATTGGCTAGGAGAAGCGTGATTTGAGTCGGCCGACGCTGGCGTAAGAGACTCCGGTTCTCTCATGGAGGGAGTAACAGAAGCGGAACCTTGGGCCGACGAAGTGTGGCCTCCTTCTCCGGTCACGACGACCTGCTGCGCGCTGGCGCCTCGTGCTATTATGGGCTCCTCCAGGCGTTTCTCCCCCGCGGGCTCGGCGACCTTCCTGGCCCTCCTGCCGAAGACCACCAGTGAGAACACGACAAGGGCGATGCTCAGGCCGAACATCGCGTAGACCCCCTCGATAGGGACGACGGGGACCAACGGCAGGCTCACCGTGAGCCCGTTGACGAAGGCGCTGGTAAAGTACAGTACGCCAAGCCCAGACGGGACCGTGCCGCAGATCGCGAGGACCGCGCTCTCGAAGGGCCTCCTGCGCAGGAAGAGAAGGTAGAGGTTGGTGGCGAAGAGGGTCAGGACGGATATCATGGCGTAGATGAAGCTGTACCAGAACTGGAGCTCGGCAGAAAGGGACGTCAGGAACGAGGGACCGGACGCTAGCTCCGCGAACCCGATCAGGGCCGCGCCCTCTAGAACGTAAGGGAGGGGTGTCGGGAAGTGCCTGTCAAGCAGGACGGTCAGGATGCTCGCCCCGAGGAAGATGTCGATGCCGACGAGGATCAGGAACTCGGGAGCGAAGACGCTAGCCATGGGTCTCCTCCTTGGTCTCCGGTTCAGCCTGCCCGATCTTCCTGCCGTATGCGACGAAGAACAGCACAAGCGCCACGAACGCCACTGGGAGTAGAACGTACAGTCCGGTGAACCCCCAGAAGGCAGGCGAGAGGTAGCCTATCGCAGGCACGACAAGTATCACCTGTGACAGATAGTATGGAGCAGTCAGGTTCCAGGGGTCGGGAGTGGGGTTGGTCACCTTATTGTCCCCCTCCGTGTGATAGCACAACTGCCCTTCGCACGTCCCAGACCAGACGATCCTGTGGACGATTATCCCGGGATTCCCCCGCGGGTCGTGGAAGAACACGATGTCCCCAACGTGTAGGTTCGAGAACGACGATCTGTACGTCAGCGCCACGTCCCCGTAGTTTATCGTAGGCGACATGCTGCTCGGATTGTCGCTGACCACATATACCGTCTGGATACCGAAGGCGTAGTTCGCTCCGACATAGGCCGAGAGGACCAGGAGCGCGGTCACTGCGACGTACTCTGCGTACCTCAACCCCCTCCGCACCTTCAGATCCATCAAATCTCACCATGGGACCTCGCCGAGCCTCCGTGGATGAAGGGAAACGACGATGTGCGGCTTGGGAGCGGGCCGGACCTCAGGTCATCCGTCGGAAGGGTTGCCATGCTCTCACACCCATTGCACCGCTATTTGGAAGGTCACCGATGTGCTGGCGCTCGCTCCGCTCGCTGCATAGGCCGCGATTTCGATGTACTGAGTCCCCGAAGCGGCTATCGACACCGGATAGGTGCCGCTCAGGCTTCCGCCAGTGCCAGAAGTGATGGAGAAGCTGCCGACGCAGTTGCCGGGAGTGACCAGCGCTCCTGCGGCCGTAAACTCAGTCTGAGTGGTGCAGTAATAGACCGTGATCGAGCCGAGGTCGGCCGTCGTCCCGCCGATGTTCACGACCTGGATGCTCTCTATCGAGTGCGATCCTGTGCCGCCGTTGCTGATGTGCGCGAAGTTGGAATAGTACGTCGCCGGGATGACAGAAGCAGCAGTGTCAGACGGGAAGAAGCTCAGGGTCACTGTCAGGACGTCACCTGTGGACGAGACTGAACCCGATGCGCACGGATAGGCAGAGCAGGAGCCGGAGATGTCGGCGCCGGCTGCGAGGCTGACATCGGGGGTCCGGACCGTCGAGGTCCCGCTGACGTAGTAGAACACAGAAACGGTCGCGCTAGCGGTGACGACCACCGCGGCCAGGAACAGGACCAGGAGAAGCTTCCCGTACGTCCCGTGATACAGGTGCTTCATCGTCTTCCCAACGAAGTTAATCATAAAGAAGTGGCCAGACTGAGCCCTACTTCCGTAGGTCTGTCGCGGTCCGGCCGCTTGGGAAGTGGGCTCCAAGGATCGTCGTCCTCCTCTATACCCACGATATCTGTAGCTCGAAGGTTATCGTGTCGGATACAGTAGCGGTTGCCTTCGCATGCGCCACGATTTCGATGTAACCAGTGGCACCAGCAGCGAGAGTCTGAGGAAGGATGGAGTGACCGGAAAGCGACCCGCCAGTTGTAGTTGTGATGGCGAACTTATCGCAGCTGGAGCTGCCTACCGGATTGACAGAGCTCGTGCAGTAGTAGACGTCGATCTCGCCGAGCTGATTGCTCGCATCCGCTATGTTCGAGACAGTGATTGAGTTGATGGTGTGGCTGGCTGTTGCGGCATTGTTCGTCACTTCCAACAGGTCGGTGTAGAATATGCTTGGTTGGACCGCAGCGCTTTGGGTCGCGGAGGGAAGGAGACTTATCCCGATTGTGGCGAAGTCGTTCGTGCTGGATGGGGTTACGGTCGGGGCGTAGGACGAAGTGCTCAAGGTGTCGGAGCCTGCAGCGAGGACGACGTCAGATGAGGAGACTGTTGCTGTTGCCTGTCCATAGTACATGACGAAGACAGATGCGCTGGCTGTTGCTACGAGTCCTGCGATTACGAGGACGGGAAGGATCTTCCCGAGCTTCGAGCCGTACAGTGCTTTGATTGCCTTCTTTACAGAGGCCATTTTATTCGTCGAACTCCGCGGACCTGAATTCTTAATA
>DAIDAO010000061.1 GCA_027310575.1 bacterium
CGCCGGGGTGATGTTGCCGTGGCCGTACGGGGTTACGGAGAATGCTCCCCCCATCATGACGTGCGCGCCGACCCCCCTCAGCGCCTCGGGGTCCTGCTGGATCGCAAGCGCCAGGTTCGTCAGGGGGCCTGTCGTGACCAGCGTGAGCGAGCCTTTCATCCTTCTCGCCATCTCGCAGATGACGTCCGGTGCGAAGCCCTCGGCAGGTCTCGTGGCGGGCTCGGGGAGGCTCGCGCCCCCAAGGCCGTCGCTCCCGTGGACGAAGGAAGCGCTCCCGGGGACCTCAGACGCGAGGGGTCTCGCCGCACCCCTGTACACGGGGACCCCTGAGAGCCCCGCGAGCCTGGTGACGTGGAGCGTGTTCCGCAGCACCCTGTCGAGGCTCACGTTCCCGACGACAGTGGTGACCCCCTCGACCTTCAGCTCGGGGGACCTGGACGCCAGGAAGATCGCGAGGGCGTCGTCCACGCCCGTGTCGACGTCCATCAGCACCCTGGTTGTCAGATGAGGGTTCCCTGCCTCCGCCCTCCGCCCCTGCATTAAAGCACTCCCTGGCTCCGCCTCGCAGGCAGTGGAAAAGGGGCGAGACTGCTCCATATGTTTAAAGGGGGAAGGAGTTCGGGCCGAACCGAACTTGTCCAAGAAACGGAAGAGCCGCGGACGCTCGAAGGGAGGGAAGGGACGGAGCAACATCGTCTACTGCAGCAACTGCGGCGCCAGCGTCCCGAGGGACAAGGCGAAGAAGGTCACGACCAGGACCAGTCTGGTGGAGCCGACGCTCGCGAGGGAGCTGAGGGCAGCAGGCGCGTACATCGCTTCCCCCACGCAGACCAGGTACTACTGCGTGTCATGCGCGGTTCACTACGGGATTGTGAAGGTCAGGGCGAAGTCAGAAAGACGCAGCTGGTAGCCGCTCGCCGCTGACTGAATCACGCGTACTTGCTTCTTAGGATTCTCGCCGCTTCAGTCTGCGCCGACAGCTTCGCGTACGCTATCTGCCTGGTGACCACGGGCCATGGCCTCCCAGAGGCGAACCCGCAGTCCGGGTTCATCACGATCTTGTCCGGAGCGAACACCTTCGACGCCTCCTCCACGCGCCTGACGACCTCCGCCGGCGTCTCGACCTTCGGGTTCTTCACGTCTATGACCCCTAGCCCTATCTCGCCGTGCCAGGGGCGCTCCTTGAAGACCGCGTAGCTCCCCGCCCTCTTCGTGGCGTACTCCAGGACCAGCCTGTCGACCTTGAGGTCGAGTATCTCGTCTATCATGTTCTCGTACCCGCCGTGGGACAGGTGGGCCTCGTCCGCCTTCCAGTTCCCCCTGCAGACATGGACCCCGAGCTTGATCCCGCTCACCCCCTTGACTGTCATGTTGATCAGCTCGGCCGAGACCCTGTGCAGCTCCTTCACGTCCTTGATCTTCCAGCCGTTGAGCGCGAGGAGCCACTTCGTGTAGCGGAAGTCGACGAAGTTCCCTATCGCGGGTTCGTCGAGCTGGACGAAGCTCGCCCCTGTCTCCTTCAGCGCGAATATCTCCTCCCTCAGCGCAGCCGTCAGGTCCTTGAATGCGTCCTCCGGGGTCTTGTAGTACCTCCCGGACCTCTCGCTGTTCCACGAGTTGATGAGGAGCGTGAAGGGGCCTATGATCGGGGCCATGACAGGCTTCTGGGTGTACCTCCTTGCGAACTTCACCTCCTCTGCGACCAGTGGGGCTGTCCTCCTGATCGGGCCGACTATGACCGGGTTGCTGATTATGCCGACGTGCAGGTTCATCTGCTGCGCATACCTGGCCGCCTCTTCGTTCATCAGGTCGGCAGTGGGTATCATCCTGAACGACGGGATTCTCTCCGCAACGAAGGCGAGGAAGCTGAACCTCCTCTGCTCGCCGTCAGAGACCTGGTCCACTCCCGTCATCTCCTGCTGCTTGATGGCTAGGACCACGGCCTCGTCGTAGTACCTCTCGAGCTCCTCCCTGCCGAGCTCTCCCTTCTCGAACTTCGAGATCCCGTCGGTAAGCCATTCGGGCCTGGGGAGGCTGCCGACGACCGAGGTGGGGAACATCTGCTGGGACTTCACGCTCCGTAGCCGCGCCCGCGGCCTTCTATAGGTTACGCTGGGGGAACCGTTTCACTTGCAGGAGAAGAGCGGGACGCCCGTCGTCGCCGGGGGTGAGCTCAGTATCGTGACGTTCTGCAGGAACACCGGGGTGATAGGCTGGTCGGCTATGGAGACGCCGTTCTGCGTCGCGTCCGCCCCGTACACAGGGACGCGGGCGATCTGGCAGGCCACCCCCATCCCGTACACCACCTTCCCGAAGACTGTGTAGTTGGGGTCCAGGCTCAGGTTGGCGGTCCCGTTTGACAGATTGATGTAGAACTGCGAGCTCCCGCTGTTCGGGTCGTTCCCCCTCGCCATGCCCAGGTATCCTGCGTAGTTGTGGAGCCACCCGCACCATTCGAGCGGGACGGTATGGCTCGAGCCCCCCTTCCCCCAGTTGTATCGCGTGCTGTTCACCCCGTTCCTCGTGTTCGGGTCACCGGTCTGGACGACGAACTCCGGGTCCGCGTTGTTGTTGACTATCCTGTGCCACACGAGGTTGTTGTAGAACCCAGACTGCGCCAGGCCGACGAAGTTCGAGACCGTCTGGGGGGCGCACGCGGGGAAGAGCTCCACGTCGATTGTGCCGAGGCTCGTCCCAATCGCAGCGTAAACGGGCGACGGGCTGTAGACGTAGTCCTGGTAGTACGCATAGCTGGCCCCGCTCGCCACCAGGACCAGGACCGCGATTCCCATGATCTTGACCCAGGGGACCTTCCTCTTCTTTCTCCTCCCCGGCTTGTCCACCAAATCGAGCTCTCACCCGCTCCGGATTCCGTAGAAAAGCCTTCGGTCAGCCGCGAATCCTTGAGCTGGCCCATTCGAACGTCTTGGCCAGCCCCTTCTCGAAAGAGGTCGTGGGGGCCCACCCGAGCTCCCTCCGCACCCTCGAGAGGTCCGGCATCCTGTTGAGCGCGCCGGTGGGCTTCGAGGGGTCGAATCCCATCTTGATGTCCTTCTCCGAAAGCGCGACGACCCGCTTCGCGAGGTCGAGCACGGTGACCTCGTCCGTGGACCCTATGTTCACGGTGAGGTTCCTCTTCTTCTCGACGTGCTCTTGGAGCCTGAATATGGCGTCGAGCGCGTCGTCGATGTAGACGAAGCACCGCCTCTGGCGGCCGTCCCCCCACACCACGAAGCCTTCGCGCGGGTACCGGACCGCCTTCCTGATCAGGGACGCTATGACCTGGCTCCGGTCGGGCTTCAGGTAGATGTTCTTCCCGTAGGCGTGGAAGATCCTCGCCACCCCCACCCTCGCAGGCATGAGCGACAGCTGCTTCTCCGCGACGTACTTCGACCACCCGTACCCCCCCTCCGGGTCTACCGTCTCCTCCGCGTCCTCCTCCCTGAATTTCGCGTCCCCTCCCTGCTGCCTGCCGAAGGGGTAGACGGACACGCTGGAGGCGTAGATTATCGTCCCGACCCGGTTCTCGGCGCACGCCCGGAATACGTTCGCGTCTATCACCACGTTCGCCTGCATGGCGGCGAGCTCGCTCCCAGCCGACCCGTGCAGGTACTCTACGCTCCCCACCTCCGCTGCGAAGTGGAACACGACCTCGGCCCGCCTGAGGGAGCGCCTCGCGAACTCGTACCTCTTGAGGTCCCCCACGACGACCTTCTGCCTCACACCTACGTCCCTGAGGTTCTGCACCGACCCCGCGGAGAGGTCGTCGATTATCGAGACCTCGTGCCCAGCCCCGAGGAGCCTGCTGACTATGTGGCTCCCGAGGAAGCCCGCTCCCCCGGTCACAGCTACCCTGGTCAACGCAGAAGGGGCCCCCTTCTCAATCGAGTGGCCGCCGCCTAGTCGGGATATTAATAGGGCTCGGCCCTATTCCTGCTCTAGCAGTAGGATCGTATTACTTCCGTAGCCCTGCCGACGCCGTCGTATTTCTTCGATATCCGGCTCATCCCTTCGGCCCTCTGCCTGTAGTCCGGGCCGGAGCAGGCCCTGACCGCCTGTGCCAGGCCCTCGGGGGTGAGCTTCTCCGACCTGACGTCCATCCCGAGCCCCAGCTTCGAGAACTTCTCTGCGTTGCCGATCTGCTCGGGGTGGTTGTAGATCGGGACCAGAATGGCGGGCTTCCCGCGGTCTATGCACTGGCCTATGGTGCTGTGCCCTGCCCTCGCGACGACGAGGTCCGCCAGCTCGAACAGCTCGTCCTTCACAGGGCACCAGTCGAAGACCCACGCCCCGCTCGCGAGCCTCCTTGGGTCCGAGCCCCCTCTCGAGCGCCCGAGCGAGAGGACGAGGTTGTAGTCGCGCGTCAGCTCCGGGGCGGCGGCAAGCA
>DAIDAO010000019.1 GCA_027310575.1 bacterium
GTGGTGAAGGGGAAGGAGTTCAGAGGCAAGGCGGCGCACGGCCCGGGGGAGCACCATCACCAGCACGGTGCCGGCGGCGAACCCCAGCTGCACAACGCCATGCTCTCCAGCGTGGAAGACTGCGAGGCGATAGTCGCTGGCGGGATGGGGAGGCCCATGTACGAATCTATCAGGGCGGCAGGGAAGAGGCCCTACATAACGCGAATCCGCCTGGCTGACGAAGCCGCGAAGGCGCTCGCCGAGGGGAAGCTCGACAGCAACCCCGAGCTCCTGCACTGACCGCATTTAGCGGCCCAGACGGTTGTCAAGCCTGAGAAACGTGCTCTCCGCTTATTTACTATCGATTGGCCGCGCCGAAAACGACCCCGCGTGAAGACGACGTGTCTCTTTGAGTGAGAGTCCGATTACGCCCCTCTTCGGAACGCATCGCGCGGGGTCGCACAGTCTCGCCTTGCAGGCGTCCGTGATGGAATGAACCGGCCGCCGGCATGCGTCAGGCTTCAGACTACTGAACGTCAGAGACTCTGGCTGCGGCGAGCGGAATCGTCATCTCGTCGGGGTTCATCCCGCCATGGTGGCCCTTCATATCGAGGGACTCCCCCTTCCTGTACCTGAACCAGACGGTCTTCGTGCCGTGTGGGAGGATCATGAGGTTCCCGATCCGCCTCCTGAACTTCCTGCTGGGCCTGTTGATCCCGAAGAGGCCGGCGTCGATCGCTTCCTCGGTCTTCAGGACCGAGGCCACCCCCTTCAGCTTCCTCGCCAGGTATCGCTCGGTCTCATCGAGCCTCGCTTCGTCGACCCACATGTACGCGTCTCTTGCGCTCCCCCAGGCGGGGATCATCTTCCCAGACGGCGTGCGGCCGAGCGACTTCGCCAGCCTCCCCCACCTGTTCATGTAGAGCGTCTTCTCCGGAGCTATGCTGATCTGCCCATGGTCGGCGGTCACGACGACCAGAGTCTTCCTGGCCGCGCTCCTGTCCAGTTTCGAGAGGAAGCCCTCCTGCAGGGCGTGGGAGATGATCGAGGCTTCGACCTCGGCCTCGTCCGTGTTGGGGCCGTAGATGTGCTCCAGGGTATCGACGTAGCTCCAGTACGCGTAGAACAGGTTCCGGCCCCTCGCCCTCTCCACGAGGCGCCTGAGCGATACGGAGAGGTCGGAGGCCGTGTTGTAGGCTACGACGCCGCTCCCCACGCGGGAGACGTCGGTGTACGCGGTCCTGGCGAGCGGCCTGCTGGTGAGCGACGTGCACTTCACCCCATCGGCGCTGAGCCTCTGGAAGATCGTGCGGCCGTTGAAGAGCGCCTTCGGGTCGAACGACCCCACCAGCGTGTCCCTCCCTGGGTCGCCTACGCGCGTGAACGGAAGAGTGACTATCACCTCGCCGAGCTCCTCCATGTAGACGAACCATTCGGGGAGGCCGTGCTCCTGCGGGGTGAGCCCGGTACTCACCGTGGTCAGGGCGGCGGCTGTGGTCGATGGGAAGACCGTCGTGATCGGGCGGGCGCTCCCCCTCCGCGTAACAGCCCCGAAGAACCCTCTTGCGCTCTGCCTCTTCCACTCGTTGTATCCTAAGCCGTCGCACAGGAGGAGGATCACGTTCTCGACCCCCGAGGTCTCCACGTCCCCGAAGGCGTCCTTCGGGAGGGTGGGCCTGTCCGCGTCCACCCCGAAGACTGAGAGTATCGTCGTCGGGACGTTCGACAGGCAGTAGCCGGAATAGTCCGGCTTGACGGCGCCCGGAGGGAACAACGCCCCGCTCACTCCTCCAAGCCAGATATGTCTTGCCGCGCCCTGACCAGCCGCCGGGTAGCGGCCCTCAGGTGGATTAATACACAACCGGCTTCCGAAGCGGCCCATGCCTGAAGTGGGGGAAAGGGCGCCCGACATCGCCCTCTACGATGCCGACAGGAAGCTCCGGAACCTGTCGGAGTTCCTGACGAAGGGGCGCAGGACGATCCTCGCCTTCTTCCCAGGCGCGTTCACCAGCGTCTGCACGCAGGAGATGTGCACGTTCAGGGACATGTACGGGGAGCTGGAGAAGCTGAACGGGATGGTCGTGGGGATCTCTGTCGACGCGCCTTTCGCCCAGAAGGCCTTCGCTGAGAAGCACGGCCTGACATTCCCCCTCCTCTGCGACTTCAAGCGCGAGGCGATTCAGAAGTACGGGGTGGTTTGGAAGAACCTGGGCGGGGTGGAGGGGTACGATTCAGCCAACAGGGCGATCTTCGTGCTGGACGACGGCGGAAAGGTCCTCTTCAAGTGGGTGGCCGAGAACCCGGGGAAGCTCCCTGATTTCGAAGCCATCAAGAAGACGCTCTGAGCAGAAGCGCCTTAAGACATAAAGACGGTCGGACAAGCCGCCGCACCTCGTGGCCCTGGTGGTGCAGCTTGGTTAGCATAGGAGGCTGTGGACCTCTCGATCGTGGGTTCAAATCCCACCCAGGGCCCTTCTCGCTAAGACTGCTCGATTTCCAGACCGCTCGGCCCCCTGGCCGCAACCCTGACGTACAGCAGGAGCATCACAGCTAGTAGCGAGCCCCCCAAGATGGTGACAGCGAAGAAGGCGTCGGCCATGGCGCCGCCGGTGGTGACTGCGTCGACAGGGAGCGCCAGCCCGATCGCATTCGGATACACGAGGGGCTGGAGTGAGAAGATTATGACGCTCAGCAGCGCGATGAAGACCGCCTTGTTCGTCACTATCCTCGCTGTCCCGGGCCTAAGGTAGAGGAGGCCGGCCGCGAGCGTGAGCAGGACAGGCAGGGCCATCCACGCGGTGATGAGCGCCGAGGACATCAGCCAGTAGGAGAGCACGGAGAGGACGACGCCGGCTCCGGCTAGCGGGAGGACGTATCCGCGCAGGGAAGGGAGGTCGAAGAAGACGGGCGCGAGCCCGACCCCCAGGAGGAGCGTGCCGAGTATGAACGCCATGCTCCCAGCGGTGGCCCAGGAGGCCAGCGAGAAGGAGGCCGAGGCGAGGTCGACCCCCTGCCCCCCCACGAGCGACGACAGCAGCACTAGCACGACCAGGCCCACGACGTCAGTCGACACGGCGTACGCCCTGTACAGCTTGGCCTCGTCAAGCCAGCGCTTCTTGGTGATGAACTCGGCGAAGGAGATGGACGCGCTCCTTGCTACCCAGAGTATGAGGAAGACGATGAGCAGGGGAGCGAACAGCGAGGCCACGGGGACGAGGAGGCTTGGGTAGGCGAAGTCCCCGGTCACGACCCAGAAGGCGCCGAAGGTGCCGGTCACCTCCCAGATCGGGATCAGATAGCCCAGGACCTTGTTCCTGGCCGGCCATGCGATCAGCAACACCGCTGCGCCCATGATCTCCGTGATCAGGAGGGCGGCGAACATGGAGAAGGCTGCGTAGTTCACCTCGAAGATCCCGTTCAGGGTCCCACCCCCTCGGGCTTCGCGCGGAAGACCCTGGCGTAGAGGTAGAACGCGGCCGGGACGACAAGGAGGTAGAACGCCACTATGGTCGCACCAGGCACCAGCAGGGCGTCGGACGTGTTCGCCGCCTGCGCGACCGTCATGACGTTGTAGACAATCCAGGGCTGCCGCCCCACCTCGTCGGTCGCCCAGCCGAGCTGGTAGACCAGCATCGCCACGGCCGCCGCCGGGATCCAGAGATAGAGGAACCGCCTGGACTCGTACGGCCGCTTCTTCGCGAGCAGTGCCGCGAGGTAGGCGAGGAAGAACGCCCCCAGCGCGACCCCGAGGACGGTCATGAGGTTGAAGGTCGTGTGGACGACGAGCGGAGGCCATTCAGAGGAGGGGAACTGGCTGAGGCCCGGGAGGTAGGCGACCCCTGTCTCGACCTGGGCAAGGAAGGACTGCATCCCTGGGAAGGAGAACCCGCCGACGTAGGTCTCCCCGACCACCGTGCCGAAGAACCGGTCTGGGAAGTTGGTGCCAGGGACGGGGTTGCCGTCGAGCGCGGCGTACTTCAGGGGCTGGTTCACCAGCAGGGTGGCCATCTCCTTGGAGCCGGTCAGGCCGGAGAGGACGATCGTGATCATTGCGACTGCGCCGAGTATCTTCAGAGCGCGGCTGTAGAGCGCTCTGTCGGCAGGGTCGCGCGACCGGACGAACCAGAAGGCGAAGTAGGCTCCGATCACCATCGAGCCTGCGAAGATCGTGGTGACGAGGACGTGGAACACCTGGTCTGCGGTCGACGCGGTCAGGAAGACGGCATAGGGCTGGACGCCGGTGATCGTCCTGAACCCGCTGCTGATGTACGCAGACGCGTCGAAGCCAGCCGGGGTGTTCATCCAGGCGTTCACCATGGTGATGAACACCGCAGAGGCGAGGGTCCCCACCACGACGAAGACGGAAAGGACCCAGTGGGAGTACCTCCCCCTGAAGGCGTTCCAGTAGTACACGTAGAGCATGAGCGCGAGTACCTCCAGAAAGAAGGCGGACACCTCGACGTAGAAGAGCACGATCGCGCCCGTGGACGACACCAGGGTCATGAACGACGGGAAGAGCCCCACGAGCTCGACCGCCATGACGATCCCGCTGGCCGTCCCGACGCCGAACGAGACGATGAAGACCTTGGACAGCCTCCTCGCCAGGGCCTCGTAGGCCGGGTCGTGCCTCCTGACTGAGAGGAACTCGGAGATCGAGATCAGGATGGCGAGGGCTATGCTCGTGGAGACGAGCAGGATGTGGGAGCCGATCGTGAAGCCGAAGAGGAATCTGGCGAATGACAGCATCGTCGCTGGGTCGAGGGCCATTGAACTGGCCGCCCGGTCAGGAGCTTCAAGCGATAAAAGACGGAAAGACGATTTCCGACTGTGAGAACCAGCGGGGCAGAGCGGAGCGGTTCGCGGCCTACAGCGGGCTGGTGATGGCCGAGAGCTCCTCCATCACGTCGAGCGTGCTCTGGAAGACCTCGGTCTGAGTGATCCGTCCGATGATCTTCCCCTTCTCGACGACGAAGAGGCGCCTGATGTTCTTGCCAGCCATGACGTCCATCGCCGCCTTCATGGTCGCTTCCGGGCCGATGGTGATGAGCGGGGACGAGGCTATGCTCCCCACCGACGTCTCGGAAGTGGAGAGCCCCTTGTCAAGGCAGCGCCTCAGCACGTCCCTCTCCGTGACCACCCCCCAGGGCACGCCCTTCTTCTCCACCACGAGCGACCAGACGTTGTTCTGGATCATCTTCTTCACAGCGTCGTCCACCTTCGCGATGTAGCCTACCGTGACGACCCGCCTGTCCATTATGTCCTTCACCTTCACTGTCACCGGCATGTCTGTCGGAGCCTGCTCGCCTCCGTTGCTCTTAACCATGTGAGATGATTCCCAACTTAGGAAGCAAGGT
>DAIDAO010000023.1 GCA_027310575.1 bacterium
TTCGCGCTGCGGCTCATCATGAACCCGAAGCTCAGGCTGAAGGTGGACGTGCTGGGGCTCCTCCTCCTCGCCCTCTTCGTCTACTTCGTGGCGCTCAGGGTGGCCAGCATACTGGGGGTGACCCTCCTCTGAGGAGGTCCAACCAGCTCGTCATCGAGTCCGCTGTAATAGCGGCAGTACTCATCGCCCTCACCCTGGGAGGCTCGGTCGTGACCACCACCGTCCCTCCATCGTTCGCAAAGCTCCAGGACCCAGGCACAGTGAAGGTGAACCACGACCTCAGCGCGCTCGCGAACTACTACAACAGCACGCTGACGAAGATCGGGACTGGGAACTTCCAGAACGCGTCCTTCCTGCTCGGCACGTTCCGGTTCGTGAACATCCCTCCGGCTGTGAACGCAACGGCGCAGCTCGCCAACTCGGACCTCGCGACGGTGAACATTACATCAGCCAACGCGACCGCGCTCTTCCAGCAGGCCGAGCTCCTCGTCAGGGCCAAGCAGTACGTCAACGCGACTGCGCTCACGCTCGCGGGGTGCGCCCTCGCCCAGCAGGCGAACAGGAGCCTAGCCGACTTCCAAGGACCCCAGACCGCCCGGTTCAAGACCGAGTCGGTCCCTGTCGACATGTACAGCGTGGGCTCGAAGCTCGCGAGCGATGAGGTGAGGGCGCTGCTGTCCGAGTGCATCCACCTCCGCGACTTGCTCGGACTGAACGGAGGCACATCGGGGACGGCGCCGGTGCTGCTGATCGGGTCCCCTCAGACCGCCATAGAGACGGGAGGGACTTTGAAGGTGGTGGGGAACCTCACGCTGCAGGGCTCGGGGGTACCGCAGCAGGACGTCCTCTTCTACCTGAACGGCACATACTTCGGGTCGCTCACGACCGGCTCCAGCGGAGACCTCGGCGGCACGCTCCGTATCCCCTTCGTCTACACGCACACAGTCGTGGTCCAGGCCTTCGTGGCGCCCAACTCCACGATCAACGTTGGGGGCGCATCTTCCAACACGCTCGTCTTCGAAATACTCTTCAACGAGACTGCGATAGTGATCGGGGACCCTCCGGCGATCCTACCTACGTTCAGCTTCCCGGTCGAGGGGAACCTGACCACTGTGTCGGGGGTCGCGCTCCCTGACGCGCCCGTGAAGATCACCTTCATCTCCGAGTCGCTCATCCTGCACACCGACGCCAAGGGGGCCTTCGCGACGCGGCTGACGGTACCTGCGAACGCCACGGACGGCATCTACAACGTCTACGCGAGCTTCGCCCCCCAGGGGGTGTTCGGCCCGTCGTTCAACTTCACGTCAATCCAGGTGGTCCACCTCCCCATGGTCCTCAAGCTGGACGCCCCTTCCCTGTCCTTCCCCGGCTTCGCGACCACTCTGACAGGCACGGCCTATTCGAACGGGACCGCAGTCGCGGGCGCCAACGTGACTGTGAGCTCGCCGTGGGGCTCGTCGAGCGCCAGGACTGACTCGTCGGGCGCGTTCAGGATCAGCGTCCCGGTGTCCGCTCTGGAGTTCGCGTTCAGCAGGAACGTATCGGTGAGCGCGAGCGCACCGCAGCCGTACGTCGCGTCGGCGGTGATCACAAAGTCGCTGGGGCTGTTCAACATCCTGCTGGTGGTGCTGCCTGCGGCAGCGATTGGAATCGTCGGGTACGAAGCGGACAGACTCGGCGTGTTCGAGGCTCTGAAGAAGAGCAGAAGCCGGGAGGAAGCCGAATACGAGGAACTATTCGCAGGGCAGGCCCAGGACCTCACTGCCCTGGACCTCGAGGGCGGCCCCGAGCTCCTGGAGGCGTACAGGCGGGCGCTAGGGCTGGCTTCGAAGCGGTTCGCGATCAGGTTCAGGAAGAGCCAGACCATCAGGGAGATGACGGCTGCTGTCGGGGCAAGGGACTCCGGGGAGGGGTTCCGCCTCTTCCGAGGGATTATGCTCACCGCTGAGGACCTCCTCTATTCGAAGGACTTCGAGAGGGCGCGGCTGAAGACCGCGCTGGACGACCTGCCGAAGCTGGAGGAGGCCTGGAGATGAACGTGAAAGGAGGGGACGCGGCAAGGGGCCTGGCCGCAGCCGCCATCCTCGGCCTCGTGGCTTTCGTACTCCTGGTACAGTACGCGCCGGACAGCGTGGCTTTCAGCCCCAACAACTACGGCTGGAACGGGCTGCAGGGGGTCGCATCCACGTACAGGGTGAACTTCACCACGAGCCTGGCCACAGTCCCGCCAGGGTCAGTCGTGGTCGTCAGCCAGCCGAGCATCAACTTCAGCGCCTCGGACGCCACAGCCGTGAAGAGCTTCCTCCTCGGAGGAGGCACGGTCCTGGTCGCAGATACGTCCGGGGTGGCGAACGAGCTACTGGCGAGGCTAGGCTCCGGGATCGCTCTGCAGAGCCAGTACGACGTAGTGGACCGCACCTACAACTGGAAGTCGAGCAGCGTCCCCACTGCGCTCGTCCTCCCGAGCGCGAAGTCCCAGTTCAGGTTCCTAGCCAACGTCACGGGGATAGCGCTGAACAAGCCGTCCCCCCTCATTGTCACGGGCCAGGCGGCCGCCCTCGCGGTCACGAGCGAGTTCAGCACCTACTCGACCCCGGACGGACGCGTGGTGAGAGGACCCTTCGTCGTGATGGCTGCGCAGAAATTCGGGAGCGGGACCCTGATAGTGATCGGGGACTCCCAGTTCCTGCTCAACTCCGAGTGGACTGTGGCGGACAACAGGGTCCTGATCGGAAACCTGTTTGCAAACACCACTGTTTTCGTCGACGCCTCGCACTGGGGGGCAAGCTCGATCGCGCAGCTGAAGGCAGAGTTCGGCCAGGCCTACTCGCTGGTCTCCGCGGTCCCGATGAGATACGTCGCAGTCCTCTTCGTGCTGGGCGTCGCGCTCGCTCTAGTCCCTTCAGGTGAAAGGAAGACCGGACGTGGAACCACCACTTGAAATCGCTAACTCCTTTTAACCGCGCCCGGCTGGGACATGCCAGATGACTGAAACCACCCGGTCCGGTATCGAGGACTGGTTCATTGCCGAGATCTCGAAGCGGGTCGTCGGGCGCGAGGACGTCGTCAGGCTGATGCTCGTGTCCCTGCTGAGCCAGGGGCACATACTGCTGCAGGGGAACCCTGGCCTGGGAAAAACGACGCTAGCGAAGGCGTTCTCGGAGACCATCGGAGGGGAGTTCCACAGGATACAGATGACCCCGGACACGCTCCCTGCGGACATCCTCGGGACGTACGTCTTCGACCAGAGGAACGCAAGCTTCGAGTTGAGGAAGGGCCCGGTCTTCGGTAACGTCATCCTCGTGGACGAGCTGAACCGCGCGACGCCCAAGGCTCAGGCTGCGCTCCTTGAAGCTATGCAGGAGAGGCAGGTGAGCCTGGAAGGGCAGACGATGAAGCTCAACGAGCCGTTCATAGTGCTTGCCACCCAGGTCCCGTTCGGCGCGCCTGGGACGTACCCGCTGAGCGAGGTCCAGGCAGACAGGTTCGCCTTCTCCCTGAACCTGACGTACCCGCCCTTCGAGGAGGAGATGAAGGTGCTTGCTTCGATCGACAAGATAGAGGCAGGGCACTGCGAGGTCGTCATGACTTCGAAGGAGGTCGTCAGGACCGTCGAGTCGGCGAGGAAGGTCTTCGTGTCTGAGCCCGTGCAGAGGTACATAGTCTCCATCATAGACCACCTCAGGGGGTCCCCGATGTTCAGGGTGAAGCCGAGCGCGAGGGCCTCCATAGCGCTCCTCAAAGGGTCCAGGGCGCTGGCCCTCCTCGACGGGAGGGACCACGTCATCCCGGACGACGTGAAGTTCCTCGCCCCCTACGCCCTCCAGCACAGGGCGTTCCTGACGGCGGAGGCGCTTTCGGAGGAGATAAGCCCTGAGTCCCTGCTCAAAGAGGCGCTGGAGAAGGTCGCCGTACCCAAGGAGCCTTAGGTCCGTTGAGGCAGCCGACCCTGTAGGAGACAGTCATGCGAGCCACGCAGCGGGGGATTGGCTTCTTCTTCGTTTCCCTGGCCCTGCTCTTCTCCGCAGTGCTGTTCCGCGACTTCGCGCTGTACTCGATCCTCCTGGTGGTGCTCCTGGTGATCGCTGCGGAAGCGCTCTGGGTGAAGCTCGCGACCCGGAAGCCGGAGTCGAAGTTCATCCTCTCAAGGCCCAAGGTCGAGCAAGCAGGCGGGAAGGTCATCCTGTATCCAGGGGACGAGTCGGAGGAGAAGGTGCTCTTCACGAAGAAGGTGGGGGGGAGGGCCGAGCTGCTGAGCAGGATCGAGTTCCTGAGCTTCGAGCCCAGGAACGTCGTCAGGGTGGGCAGGTCAGCCATCGGGCTGAGGTTCTCAACCGAGTATGCAGGTGAGTACTCAGGGGACGAGGTCGACGTGACTGTGACTGGCCCTCTGGGCCTGTTCTCCACAAGGACGGCGGTCCCGCTCTCGGTGAGGTACGTCGTATACCCGAGGGTCCTGCAGGTGGCAGCCGCTACGGTGAAGCTGCTCGGGAAGGGTGAGCTTGGAGAGGCTCCTATCCAGATGCCCGGCGTCGGGAGCGAATACTACGAGATGAGGGCGTACCAGCCTGGGGACGACTTCCGGAACGTGAACTGGAAGGCCACTGCCAGGGAGGGGGAGCTGACGGTGGTCGAGCACATGAGGGAGGTCGGCTCGTCCTTCCTCGTGGTCATGGATGCCAGGGCTCCCGGCTTCCGCGAGACGGACAGGCTGGCTTCGACCTTCCTTTCGATGGCGAACAGCCTGGGCGCTGCTGGGGTCAGCTTCGGGGTCCTCGTGCACGATGGGAGGAGGGTGATGGACGTCTCCTCTCAGCAGGACCCTAGGGCGAGCCTGGCCATCGCTTTGAAAGCTGCTGTCGGGGTGACGAAGCTTGATGCGAGCGCGGAGTTCCTGGAGCTCGTCCCAGTCGGTACCTCCAGCAAGTTCGCGGCCGGGGGAGGGTTCGGCGAGGGGAGCGTGCTCTCTCAGATGTCCGAGGTACGGAGGGCCGAGCTCAGGTCAGCCGTGGAGAAGACCGACCCGTGGGCCACGGCCTCACGATACATCCGGGAGACCCAGACGAGGAACGTCATCTACGTGTCCGGGCTCTTCGGGGAGGCGCAGCCCCTCATCGAGCTGGCCTGGGAGACGAGGCACTACAGGGACGCCGAGTTCGAGGTCGCGAACCCCTGCGACTCCAGGACGGAGGAGAGCCCCACGTACCGGAAGCTGGCGAAGGCGCTCAGCGCAGCTGGCATCAGGTACTTCAGGGGCGAGCCCGTGGACCTGGCCAGGACTGTCCTGACCGGGTAGCACGCCTCCCTGGGCCCTTCACCGGCACGTGCCACTGAAGCGTCCGGAGAGTCCCAACCCGCAAGAATCCACCCGTCGAAATGCATACATGCTCGAAGTCAGATGTGCGGCTGCGCTGC
Organism: bacterium; assembly: GCA_027310575.1. GTDB lineage: Archaea > Thermoproteota > Nitrososphaeria > Nitrososphaerales > Gagatemarchaeaceae > UBA183. Next base: position 5,416 of record DAIDAO010000023.1, read on the forward strand.
CCCAGCTGCTTCAGGGTCCGGATCATGCCAGAGGAGCCGTAGACTTAGCCGAGGCTGATCCGAGCCTTGACCTCGAACGATCCTCTGCCCTAGGCCCAGGACCCGGTGAACGGCACCTGCGTCCCGTCCGAGAGCCCGATGTACCCGCTGTAGGCCGTGTTCTGCGTCCCCGGCGGGGCCGCCAGCGCGACTATCGATATCAGAGTGTTCCCGGCGGCGGCGGGACAGCTAGGCCCAGAAGCGGAGTAGGTCGCCCCGTTATATGAGAGGGAGAGAGACGTGATGGTCACCGAAGAAGTACCGTTGACCGCGACTTCGATCACCCCAGGTCCGGCGTCGCCGCACTGGTACGCGAAGCCTGTCAGGGCCCAGGGGGCTGAAGGGCTGGCGGAGAGGAACGGGGTCGCCTTGATCTGGTCCCCGGCCGCCGGAGGAGTGGTGTTGGTGTTCGCAATGAACAGAGGGTCCTGCACGAGGAGAACGTATGCGGCCAGGACTATCACCAGGCCGGCG
>DAIDAO010000053.1 GCA_027310575.1 bacterium
CGCCTTCCCGATAGTCCAGGGGACCCTCCCAGGGAGGCACAGGCTATCTGCGACTTTCAGACACGAAGTGTCACCGTATGGTGGAACGTTCACGATTCGCAAGTTCAGAGAAGATCCCATCACCATCACTGACCTCATCAACATGAACGTCATCGACCAGAACATAGCAGCCTACGTCTGGATGCTGATGGAAAACAGGGCTACGGCCATGGTTGTGGGGGCGACGGGCAGCGGGAAGACCACCTTGATGAACGCTCTGCTTACCTTCACGCGGATGAATCAGAAGATCGTGACGATCGAAGAGGTGCAGGAGGCGAACCTCCCTCACTCTAACTGGACCGCGCTTCTATCCAGGGAGAGCTACGGCGTCGTGGAGGACAGTGGCAGGGAGATCGGCCTCTTCGACCTCGTGAAGACTGCCATGAGGATGAGGCCGGACATACTGGTCGTCGGAGAGGTCAGAGGTGAAGAGGCCTACGTGCTCTTCCAAGCCATCTCGACCGGCCACGGCGGCATCTCGACTGTCCACGCCGACGACGTGGCGTCCGCCATCCAGAGGATCACGTCGAAGCCAATGGACGTCCCAGCGGCTTTCATCCCCTTCCTCGACTTGGTGTTCACAGTGCGCAGGATAGCCATCCCGACCCCGGACGGGAGCTTCAGGAACGTGAGGCGGGTCCTGTCTGTGGATGAAGTGGTTTCCGTCGGGAACTACGTGAAGATGTTCAGGTGGGACCCTGTCACAGACAAGCATGTTCCCACCCCCCTGAAGAACAGCGTGAAGCTCGCGAGACTCGCCCGGGACCTTGGCTTCACCCCTGCTGAACTTGAAGGAGAGATACGCCGGAGGGCGAGCGTCCTCAAGTGGATCCAGCAGAAGGGGACTAGGAACTTCAGGGAGGTCTCAGCGATATTCGAGGAGTACCGCGCAGACCCCAACGCGGTGGGCGAGCGCGCCTACAAGGAGCTGGGCCTGATTCACGTGACGACCGAGACCGGGCAGTAGGTGAAAGCGCACTGGCCCAGATTGCTGTTACGAAGGTCAAGCTGAAGAACGGGCAGAAGCTCACCGCGCTCGACAGGGTCTCTGGGTTCGCGCTGAAGATCTTCGGAAAGCCCGCGGGCAGGATAGCGGGTGCGATGCCGTCCCTCAGGGATGACATCCTGAAGTCGAACCTCAGGACGACACCGGTCGCGCTCGTATCAGTGGCGCTCCTTGTGTTCACGATAACCGCCGTGGTCACGGCGGCGATGGTCGTGATCGCACTAGTGACCGGCTTCCTCATCCTTTCGATGGTCATCGTCGCTCCGCCGATCGCCCTCCTGATAGTCCTGAACGGTGCCAAACTCAGCCAGTCGACCAGGGCTTCCGCGCTAGAGAACGAGCTTCCCTTCATGATAGGGTACATGGAGGTTCTCGCGGGCGGTGGGGTCTCCCCTGTTGCGACCCTCAGACGTATCGCGAACATGGACAAGCTCCTCCCAGCTTCGTCCAAGGAGGCCAAGCTGATCCTCGTCGACACCGATGTCTTCGGGCTCGACCCGATCACCGCGCTGGAGAAGGCAGCCAACTACAACCCGAACAAGACCTTCCGCGAGTTCCTCTACGGCTACACAACGGTGCTGAAGACGGGTGGGGACGCCCAGGCGTATGTGAACGTGAAGCTGAAGGAGACCATGGACGCGAGGAGCCTCAAGATCCGGAGGACGTCCGACACCATAGGCACGCTGGCGGAAGCCTACATCACAGTAACGGCGGTGCTGGGCATCAGCCTGTTCACACTCTATCAGGTCCAGGCCATAGTGTCGCACAACAACGCCGGCATCACCAGTCTCCTGATGTTCGCGTTCATACTGGTCCCCATACTCTCGGCCGTATTCGTGTGGCTCTTGGACGGGCTGGGGACGAAGCAGCCGTACATGGACTACAGGCCGTACAAGCTCCTTGGCATATTCGTACCCATAGGCGGGGTTGTGTTCCTGGCTCCTCTTCCAGTCCCGCTCGTCCTGCACGCTTCCGCCGCTCTCTTGACCGTAGTCGTGGTCCCCGCGGTGTTCGCGATGCGCTATTCCAGGGAGAAGTTCGGGCTCGAGGCGAAGCTGCCTGAATTCATCAGGGACGTCGCGGAGAGCAGGAAGATCGGCCTCTCGCCCGAGGCGAGCATCGAGGGGCTCGGCGCAAAGAACTACGCACACCTCTCAAAGCCAGTGAAGAAGATGGGAGCCCAGCTGTCGTGGGGGCTGACGCTGACCAAAGTCGTGTCGACGTTCATAGCCAGCGTGAACAGCTGGCTGACAAAGGTCGTGGGCGCCCTGATGCTCGAAGTGGTGGACGTCGGCGGTGGCACTGTGCGGAGCTTCTCGGAGATGGCGGACTTCACAAGGAAGATCAACGACCTCGAAGCCGAAAAGCGCTCCACCCTCAGGCCGTACATCTTCGTCACGTACATGGCGGGGATAATGATTGTGCTGACCACCTTCCTGATGGTATATTTCATGACTCAGACCACGCTCACTCCTGGCGGCAGCATCGGCGGAGTCACGGTGGACGCGGGAACAATCGAGCTCCTTCTGGTCTCTGCCATATTCGAAAGCTTCGTAGTGGGCCTGGTGGCCGGGAAGATGGGCGAGGGGTCTCTGTCTGACGGGTTCAAGCACTCGATGATTCTGGTCACTATCAGCCTTGTTACGGTCTACATCGCGACGCTGTTCATCAACATTCCATTATAGGTGACAACATGCAATCAAGAACCTCAATTAGAAAGATGGCGC
>DAIDAO010000003.1 GCA_027310575.1 bacterium
CCAGCCGTTGAGCGACTGGATTTAACAGAGGACTTACGGAACCGGCTACGGGTGCTTTAGGCCCAATAATCGTCCCGACCACTCGAGGAGCTGGTATTACCGCGGCGGCTGACACCAGACTTGCCCTCCCCTTATTCCCCGGCCTGTTTACAGCCGAGAAAAGCTCCCTTTAGCAGGAAGCACTCGGACTAGCCTCGTCACGCTTTCGCGCATTGCGAAGTTTTCGCGCCTGATGCGCCCCGTAGGGCCTGGACCCTTGTCTCAGTGTCCATCTCCGGGCTCCTTCTCTCAAAGCCCGTACCGGTTACAGGTTTGGTGGGCCATTACCCCGCCAACAGCCTGATCGGCCGCAGTCCCATCCTGGAGCGGTTCGCACAGAGCATACCCGTGCGCCCTTTTCGACGGCCTCTCCTTCCAGATGAGGCCATCTATCGCGGATAGGCCCCAGTTTCCCGGGTTTGTCCGCGTCTCCAGGGCAGGTTGACTACGTGTTACTGAGCCGTACGCTGCGTCCCCTGTAGCCAAGGAACGCACAACTAACATGGCTAAATCCCAATCCGATAGCAGTCGGGTCCGGCAGGATCAACCGGAGTCGATTATCGAGGAGTACGACCACGCATTTCTGCGAGGTGTAAAGCACAACCCACGTCAGATCTAACCGAAGTCAGATCTCCACTCTTGTACGCGCACCTGGAGGTCGTGCGTTTCATGGCGTTAGGGCTCGGCCCTTTTGCTCGAGGCAGACGCCGCCAATTAATGCGCAGAAACGCCCACGGTCTGGGGTTCGTATATATGCATTCCCTTGTTAATTTTCGGCATTCCAGGCAACCCTCCGCCTGAGATAGGCCAGGAGTTCCCAGAGCTTTGGCAAGGGCGGAGCCCCCGAAGGCGGGGGGAGCGGCGTTCGGCCTAACTGATGAGGGAGAAGACTGTTCATCGCCGGCGGGCCATGAGGAGCGCATTGGGCCGCAGGATAAGGGCCGCGGCGCACCTCGTCAGGGACGCGGTCGTGACCCTCTTCTCTGCCATGCTCATAGCGACGACGCAGGGGAGCGAGGAGATGGCTGCGACCCTGCTCCAGGGGCTCGGCGCCGTCTTCATCGCGCTCTCGATAGTCGACGTGATCCTCGTCGCTGCGAAGCGGAGGGCGAGGGGGTTCTTCGTCGGGAACGCAGTCTATCAGATCATAGCGTCGTTCCTCATCGCCGGGCTCTTCCCTCCTGCCGGGGTGCCGATGCTCGCGCTGAACGTCGTCGCGCTGGTGTCGCTGAGGGAGAAGAAGACAGCCGAAGAGCTCGCCCTGCACCCGCCGCTGCCGAGGACGAGGAACTACAAGCTGCTCGTGGGAGCGGGGGTCGCGGTGCTGGTGGTTTCCGCCCTGCTCCCGTGGATCTCGACTGCAGATGCGACGTACTCGCTGGTGATGGTCTACAGCGGGATAGTCGGGAGGTCCGGGCTGCCCGGGCTCGCCATCTCCCCGATCGGGGTGGTCTTCGCCATGTTCACGCTCTTCCTGTCCCCGCTCTCCCCTCTCCTCGGCGCCCTCTCCATCAGGTGGAGGAGGTGCTCCCTGACCGGAGGGGTCTTCGGCGTCCTCGGCGGCGCAGGACTGGTCGTGGCCGCGCAGCCGGTCGCTTCGGTCGGAGCCTACGCGTTCGCTGCCGGCGGGGTGGTGCTGGTCGCAGCGAGCCTCGCCTTCAGGAAGAGGCAGTGACCGAAGGCACTATTCCTGCTTCTGTTTCTTCTCTGGAGGGCTCTCGATGGCCGCCAGCCTAGCCTCGAGGTCCCTGTTCCTGTCGCTCAGCTGCCAGAGGTACCAGGCTGCGACCGGGACGAAGACTATGAGGAAGAAGAGCCCCAGGAAGAGCACGAGCGCGCCGAGCAGGACCATGAATGTGATGCGGACTGCCCTGTCCAGGCCGGGGCGAGGCTTGCTCACGGCCGGCACGTCCTGACGGCCCTCTGATAGGCCTTCCCGTCGCTCGGTCCTCCCCAGACGCCGCCTATCTTGAAGTCTGGCTCGCCTATGATCAGGCCGTCAGACTTCCGGTAGAACTGCCCGACGTTGGCCAGGCTGATGCCGCTCCCGATGAGGACAGGCTTGTCGATGGCGTCCCTGACCTTCTTCACCCTCTCGAAGGAAGGAGGGACGGGGCTGCGGGGTCCGGAGACTATCACCGCGTCCGCGCCTCCGCGCTCTGCCAGGTCCTGGGCTGCGTACTCGATCTCGACGTTGAAGATGGGGTAGGCGTGCTTGACGTGGACGTCCCCGAAGACCAGGACGCCGGAGCCGAGCTCCTTCTTCAGGCGCGCGACCTTCGCTGCGCACCCCTCGATGATCCCCTGGTCAGTGGCGTACGCCCCGATCAGGATGTTGCACCTGATGAAGTGGGCGCCGGCGACGTGCGCGACGGAGAGCGCCTCCTCGCAGGCGTTGCGGAGCATGTTGACGCCGACCTTCATCTTCGTGCGGGCGACGACCTCCTTCGTGACCGCGGCCATGGCTGCGACCGTGTACGGAGGGAGGTCGCCTTTGAGGAGGGGGACGTCGCCTACGTTCTCCACCATGCATGCGTCGAGCCCCGCGCCCTCGAGCCTGTCGGCCTCCGACAGGGCGAACTCGGTGAGCTGCTTCATGGTCATCTCGCTCCCAGGCGCGCCGGGGAGCGGGGGCATGTGGATCATGCCGATGATGGGCTTCTCCGGGAAGAGCTGCCCGAACTTCACGTTCGCTTCGACCCTCTGTGGCGATTAAAGGGTTTCAGAGCCGCTGCCTGGCCTTGCGGTAGTCCTTGATCAGAAGCTCCTTCTCCCTGTCGCCTATGAACGCGCCCATGTAGGCGTTCTCGGCGAGCGTGTCGAGCTCCTTTTCGCCGAACCCATAGGCGCTGCAGACCGACGAGTAGACGTCTGAAAGCTCCCCCTCGGGCCAGAGCGACGGGTCGTCGGAGTTGAGCGAGACTCGGATGCCGGCGTCCAGGAGCTGGTCGATCCTGAGGTCCTTCGGGCTCCTTATCTTCCGGAGGACGAGGTTGGAGATCGGGTTCATCTCGACCGCCACAGACTTCGCCCTGACCAGGGAGACCAGCTCACGGCTCGACGCCAGGTCGATGGCGTGCCCCACCCGGCCGGCGCCCATCCTCGTGATCGCGGTCCTCACGTTGGCCAGGTTCTGCCGCCGGGAGCCTGCCCCTTCGCCTGCGTGGATGGTCACCTTCAGCCCTGCACCCCGGGCGACGTCGAACGCCTTCGCGAACTTCTCCGGCGGGTTCCCTTCCTCCGGGCCGCCGAGGTCTAGCGCCACCGCCGACCTGCTCGCGATAGCGGCTCTCGCGACCTCTTCCCCCGTCCTGGCGGAAGACTCCCGCCCTATGGCGACGATCAGGTTGGCATGGACGCCGTACTTCTCGGCACCCTCAGCGAGCCCCTCGGCCATGCTTCTGATGGCGTCGCCGATGGACATTCCCTCCTTGGTGTGGTATTGGGGCGCGAACCGGCCCTCGACGTACACGACCCCGTCGGCCTTCTTCGCCCGCATGAACGACGCCCCGACGTCCCTGATGGTCTCCTCCGTCTGCATGAGGTTGATGATCGGGAAAAAGCGGTCGACGATGGTCTCGAGCATCGTATCGTAGCCGCCCCCCTCGACGTACCTCAAGAAGGCCGACGAGCTCCTCAGCTCGTCCCCTCCCGGAGTGAGCATCGGCCTGTGGTTCTCCTTCGCTATGCGGAAGAGCTCCCTCGCGGAGACCGAGCCGTCGATGTGGCTGTGGAGCTCGGCCTTCGGGAGCGCCCGAGCGGCGCGGGTAGAAAGGAGCATGTAGCGGGGAGCCGGTGGCTCCGTATTAACCAGCAGGCCTCAGAAGCCGTAGATCCCGCGGTGGTGCCATGGGATCAGCGCGGTCAGGACGCACTGCTCGGTGAGGTCGGTCCTGTTCATCCTCCCCTTGGTGAGGTGGTTGACTATGCCCCCCTTGTCCCCCACTTCCTTGATCCCGCTCACCCCTTCGGCCCAGGTCTCCAGCTCCCTCCCGTCCCTGAACAGCTCCTCCACTGCGTCGCGCGGGAGCATGTAGCCTGCGGAGTGGCCCAGCGAGACCCTCCCTGAGGGGTCGACGATGGCTGCGACCTGGTTGTCGAAGTACACCTCGCCTATGGCGAAGATGCCGGCTTCGACCCCGACTCCGAAGTCCCCTCCCAGCGTGGACAGCGCGAACTTCGCCCTTGCGGTCGCCCCAGAGGTCATCTCTTCGAGGCCCCTGGGCTGGGCCTTGGCAACGGACGACGAGTCCAGGGGCCTGATCTCGACCCTGGCGAAGTACTTCGAGAAGGCGCGGCGGATCCCTTCGACCTTGGCCGGGTTCCGCGTGCCCACTGCGACGATCATCTTCGGCAGAGGGTTTTCTCTCAGCGTTGTTATGGGTTTCAGGGGGTCTGTTCCAGATTTGAGAACCGCGCAGCGTGCTCAATGGCTGAGATTGGGGTTTCGGCGCGATAACCGTCCTTCAGACGCGCTTTCGGGCTGGGTCCCCAACCTGTTAGTAGCGCCGGCGGCTGGTCGGGAATCCGAGCAACCCTTAATTCTGCAGCGGCCACCTCGCGGCCGAAGATCGATGAACAGGCTTTCGTACTTCGTCGTCCTGCTCGCCGCGGGCCTTCTGGCCTTCGTCGGACTCGTAGTATGGTATCTCGCCGGCTACAATTCGGGGACGGGTTCGTTCTATGGAGTGATGAGCCAGATGATGGGCTCCCAGTATGTCGGAGGGACGAACACGGCCATGCCAAGCTACGTCTGGGGAGGGACAATCACCCTGCTGGCCCTGATCCTAGCCAGCGGAGTGGGGCTGGCGTACTACGCAGTCTTCCCCGAGATTAGGGCTCGCAACGCCGCGCCTGCCACGGTCCAGGACGAGCCCTCAGCAAAAGGTCCCCCTGGCGCGGATTGGTCTACGCTACTCCGTACGTCCAAGCCCGAGGAGAAGAAGGTCTTGGAGGTCCTAGCTTCGCACAACGGCAGGTATCTGCAGAAGTTCATTGTCAAGGAGACGGGACTGAGCAAGCTGAAGACCCACAGGATTCTGTCGCGCTTCGCTGAGAGGGGGATAGTCGTGGCGGAGAAGAGCGGGAACACGAACGAGATCGCCCTGGCTTCTTGGCTGCACCCCGAGCCCTCGGCCTGACCGTTTCATGGGTCCGCCGAAACCGTTTCACCGTTCCGTTTCAGCGAACTGCGATAACCCCTGCCACCTATGGGTCCCCGGAGGTGAAGAAGTTGGAGAACACGAAGGCAGCGATACTCGTCCTGGCCATAGTCGCCTCGGTGGCGGTGACCGCGAGCGCCACCTATGCCACGATGGGGAGGCAGACCGTCGCCACCCCGGCCTACGGATACGGCACGGGTCAGTCGATGATGGGCGGCTCAGGGTACGGCGGGATGATGGGCGGATACTCCGGGTACTCTGGGATGATGGGAGGCAACGGGACGATGGGGGCGTACTGCGACCAGGGCGACATGAACCAGTCCATGCTGCAGTACATGAAGCAGTACTGGAACTCGACGTCGACAAGCTAGGCCTGACTGCGCGGTAGGGAGGGCCTGCGCCGGCCTTCCCGCCGGGGATTTTCGTCCTGCCGCAGGGCGCGGCTAGGATACCCTGAGTTCGTCGAGGAGCTTGTCGATGTTGGTCAGCGGGGTCCCGTCCGGCTTCGCTATCTCCTGCGACGCAGGCGGGTTCGTCTTGTAGGACGGGCTCCTCCCGGTCAGCCTTTCTTCATAGGTCGGGACGAACTCGTTCTGGTAGAACACGCCTATGGGCGTGTGGTCGCCGAACTCGAAGGACTTCAGGATCGCCTGCTGGACTTTCTTCTCGATCTCGGCCTCGTCGTCGCTGTGGACTATCCCGTCATACCCGTTCTCCTCGAGCTTGTACGTCCTCGGCTGGGGCCTGCCGGAGGCGTCGAGGTTCCCCTCGCCCGCCCAGTACTCCTTGGTCAGGATGTCGTTGTAGGTGGGGCAGGGCTGCAGGACGTCCAGGAACGCGTACCCCTTGTGGCGGATGCCCTTGATTATCAGGTCCTTCAGATGGCGGACGTCGTAGGAGTAGCCCCTCGCCACCCAGGTGTAGCCTGCGGCCACCGCGAGCATGATCGGGTTGATCGCCTGGTTGATGTTGGGCAAAGGAAGGGACTTCGTCTTCTTCCCCAGCCCGAGAGTCGGGGACGCCTGCCCCTTGGTGAGCCCGTAGACCTCGTTGTCGTGGATTATGTAGAGCATGTCGATGTTGCGCCTCCCGGAGTTCACGAAGTGGCCTGCCCCGATGCCCATCCCGTCCCCGTCTCCCCCCTCGATTATCACGTTGAGGTTGGGGTTGGCGAGCTTGATCCCTGTGGCGAACGGGACGGCCCTGCCGTGGAGGGTGTGGACCCCGTACGTCTTGATGAAGTGCGGGGCCTTGCCCGAGCAGCCCACGCCTGAGACTACGACCGTGCCGGACGGGTCGGCGTTCATCTCGGCGAGCGCCATCTGGACTGCGTTGAGGATCCCGAAGTCGCCGCAGCCTGGGCACCAGTCGTTGTGCGCCGAGGTCTTCAGGTCCGAGAGCTTAAGCGCCACGCTTCAACACCATTCTCTTCGGAGCCTTTCCTTCGTGGATCATCTTGATAGCGTCGTAGATTTCCTCTGAAGACATCGGTCTCCCGTTGTACTTTATCACCATCTGCTCTACGGGGATGCAGGTCCGCTCCCGGACGATGCCGATGAGCTGGCCGGAGTAGTTCATTTCGATCCCGACGACTTTCTTCGCCTTCGAGAGGAGCGCCGTCACGTACTCCGTCGGGAACGGGTTGACGAGCCTGATTTGCAGGAAGTTGACCGTTATGCCGTCGGACTTCAGCCACTCCATCGCGTCAAGGATCGCGCCCTTGGTCGAGCCCCAGCTGACCACGGTGACGTCGGCTTTCTCGGGCCCGAAGAAGTTGGCCCTGTCAGAGATGGGGATCTCCTTGGCTGCGAGCTCCATCTTGCCCATCCTCTTCTCCATCATGTAGTCTCTGTTGACCGGGTCCTCGCTGATATGCCCTACCTCGTCGTGCTCGTCTCCGGTCAGCCAGTAGACCCCGCCCTTCGTTCCGACCGGGGCCCTGGGAGAAATCCCCGATTCGACGTGCTTAAAGCGCTTGAACTCGCCGTTGGTCACGTCCTTGATCTCCCTGAGAAGCGCGCCTCTGTCGATCTTGACCCTCTTCACGTCGAGCATGGGTATCGTGCCGTCGGAGTTTGCCAGGGCCTTGTCCACCATGTGGATCACGGGCGTCTGATACTTCTCCGAGTAGTTGAAGGCCCTCACTGTGTCGTAGAACGCCTCCTCGAGGTCCCCGCTGGCGAGGACCAGCCTCGGGAACTCGCCGTGCCCGGCGTGCAGCGCGAACCTCAGGTCCCCCTGCTCGTGGCGCGTGGGCAGCCCAGTGCTCGGGCCGCCTCTGGAGTAGAGCGTGACGACGACCGGGACCTCGTTCATCCCCGCGTATCCGAGGCCTTCGGCCATCAGAGAGAAGCCGGGGCCGGATGTGGACGTCGATGAGCGGACGCCCGCGATCCCTCCTCCTATGGCCATGGTCACAGCCGCGATCTCGTCCTCTGACTGGACGACGGCTATCGCTCCCTTGCCCTTCATCGCTGCGGCTTCCGCCAGCCGCGGCTCGCCCTGAGAAGCCGCGCCGTCGAGCTGCATCTCCGAGTGGGCCTCGAGGTACTCGCTTTCATCGCTCGCGGGGGTGATCGGGTAGTAGGTCTGGAGCCTGCAGCCTGCCAGCTCCTTCGCCATCGCGACCATCGAGTTGCCCCTCACGAAGAGCCTCGTCCCGTCTGCCTTGACCGGGGAGAGCTTGTAGGCGAAGCTCCCGGCGTACTTCTGCCCCATGAAGCCGTAGGCAGCGCCGACAGCGTCTGCGTTCATCTCGGCGACCTTGGGCTTCGACTTGAACTGCTTCCTGACCGCGTCCTTCACCAGCTCCTGGTCATAGGAGAGGAGCGCGAACGACGAGGCGACCGCCATGACGTTGAGCATCCTCTGCAGGGTGCTGAGAGAAGTCTCGCCGTGCTTCGTGCCGACCTCCTTCAGTAGGTCGTTGTAGGGGACCGGATAGATGTGGACGCCGCGCCTGCGGGCCAGCTCGATCACACCCTTGACGTCGGCGGAGAGCCCTGCCTTCGAGAGTTCGGCTGTGAGGGTCGCCTTGACGTTGGCCTCTATCGTGGGAATCGTGTCAAGGCGCTTCGTGTCCTGGTCCGGGTCGTAGATTATCGCACCTTCGCTCCTCACCTCGAGGGCGTGCCTGAAGATGGTCTCCTCCTCGAAGGTCGCGAGCATGTCGACCGTGTCGACGTGGGACCTGATGAGGTCCTTCGAGACCCTGACCTGGAAGTAGCTGTGCTCCCCCTTGATGTTTGAGTAGTACTCCCTCTTCCCGAAGACGTAGAGGCCCCCGGAGGCGGCTGCCTTCGAGAAGACGATGGCAGAGGTGTCGACGCCGCTCCCCTGAACCCCTCCGATCATCCATGAGAAATCGTCCCTCTTCAAACGGAATCTTGCCTGTCCGGACAGGCGAAGATAGTTGTTTAAGAATATAGTTCTTATAGTGCTTACAGGCCTTTACAGCAGGTTCCGGAAGTTGGTTGAGACGAGGAGGGTGCAGAAGGTCGGATACAATTCTCTGTCGGTGTCAATTCCCAAGGAGTACGCCGAGGAGATGAACCTGAAGAAGGGGGACACCATCCTGTTCCAGGAGGACTCGGACGGGACGCTCAGGTTGATCCCTGCGACGAAGGCCAGGGAAGGGGCGCGCGCGACCCTGAGGGCGGACCAGGCCGGGAGCGTCGAGATGCTGACCGGGCTGGTGGTGGGCGCCTACGCCCTCGGTTACGACACAATCGAGGTCGCAGGTAAGGAGCCGCTCGACCAAGCGACTGTCGACGGGGTGCTCGGGACCGTCAGGAGGCTGAGGGGGATGGAGGTGGTGGAGTCGGACGAGAATCGCATCGTCGCGAAGAGCTTCCTCGACCCGACCAAGTTCCCGGTCGACTCGTTGGTGAAGCGCCTTCAGATTCTCGTGTCGAGGAGCCTCGAATACGTCACCGAATCCCTGGACCTCAAGCAGACTGCCGGGCTGAACCGGGTCGCCAGGGTGAAGGAGGAGGTCGACGAGCTCTACTGGCTCATACTGAGGCAGCTCCTGGTCGCGCTCAACAGGAGGGAGCTGGCGTCGCAGATAGGGATAGAGTCCCCCCTGCACGCGTCAGGGAACAGGGTGTCGGCCAAGACGCTCGAAGAGATCAGCGGCATCATCCAGGACATAGCGGAGGAGCTCGTGAGGCTGAGGGGGCTGGGGACGAGGATGGACCCCAAAGTGGCGGCCAGCATGAAGAAGCTGGCTGCGAAGGCGGGGGAGGCGTTCAACACCACGGTGGAGAGCCTCCTGACCCCGGACGTGAAGCTCATCGGGAGGTCGCTCGCACTAGTGGAGGAGACGATGGGCCTGGAGAAGGAGGTCACGGACGAGCTGCTCGCGTCCGGGGAGTTCGGGAACGCGAGGGTGCTTGTATCGTACTTCGGCCAGCTCGCCAGGTACTGCAACATCATAATCGAGATCGCCTCGCACAGGATGCTCAGGAAGACGAGCAGGGTCGTAACGGTCCAGCAGTGATACACTCTTTATCGGAACCCAGGACGGCGTGCGTGGCGCGGGGGTAACGAAGCCTGGTCAACCGTGCGGGAC
>DAIDAO010000013.1 GCA_027310575.1 bacterium
TAGTATATGATTTCTCAAAGGTCAACCACAGAGCAAAAGAGGGTGGTCGTGTTCACCTCAATACGAGGGTGATGAAGGCCTGATCCCCAACAATCATGTCCACTGTCGGGGGTAGGCGTGTTCAAATCCCACCCCCGCATCCATGCCTAGGGGTCACAGGAGTTGGAGTTCACCGGCTCGCGCCTGCAGGTTTCCAATGATGTCGTAGTCATGGCCTGCCAGGAGAGATGTTGCCCCAGTCTTCTCAACTGTCTCTTTGAATTGCCTCCTAAGCGAATTCCTCCACTCCTTTGGGAAAGCTGCTGCGGCCGGGTATGGCGACCCAGGGGTGTACAAATCGAACCATTCCGGAAACATGACCAAGTTTCCTCTGGCATCTCCCCGTGCATTATCCCCAACTAGGAGCTCGTTGCCGTCAGACAAGAGTGCATAGTCGTCTCCGAATTTGTACGCTTGGAATCCTAATACCTCGCCGGCCTTGTAGACTACGAACTTGCCTATTTGGTTCACTCTGGCTGCCTCCCATGGTTCTACGGCTTCCGGGACTGTCTCAGGGAGGTACACTGGTACGCCCGCTCTCTTTGCGATGAATCTAGCCCCCCTCGTGTGATTCTGCTCCGTGATCAGGACTGCCTCAGGTTTGCCCAGTCTGCCTGTAGCTTCCAAGAGTCCTGGGACCATTGGAGGGTCGACGAAGACGACCCCAGTCTCCCTGACGAACAGATGACCCACCATCATCCAGTCATCGGCCGGGTCGGGAGTGGACCACCGGAAGACGCCCTTTCGTATTGGCATGAGCACGGCCTTCACTATCCTGACCAAGTAGGACCTGGATGTTTAAGCCTGGCGGCGATTTGATCCCCATCAAGCATGTCCACTGTCGGGGGTCCGCTTGTTCAAATCCCACCCCCCGCACATTACTTTCACTCTGCCCTTCCCTACCCATACGAAACATGGGATTGACCCGGGCTGAAATCCCGGCGACCGTATCCTGATTTCTCTCTTCTAGGCCCCTCCATCCTTTCGTATCTGTTCATGATTGCCTGTACCTGTGTCTGTGTCCCCGTGACAACGAAGGATGCGTTTTTAAGCCGAAAGTCAAACTAGTTCCCGGCTTGAATCAGGGTCGTGTCACGATTCTAGGGGTGGAGACGTATTACGAAGAAGAGGGAGTTGGACCGCCACTGCTGTTTCTTCATGGAGGGTTCGGAGGCGTCGACAACTTCGCCTACCAATTCCACGAATTCGCTGAGAAGTATCATGTGTTCGCCTTCGAACGAAGCGGCCACGGACGGACTGCCGACACTGAAAGACCATTCACATTCCAAAACATGAGTGAGCAAGCAATCAGTTTCATCGAGACCATGGGACTTGGACGCAGCCACCTCGTTGGGTGGAGCGATGGCGCAACCGTGGCCCTCATTGTCGCCCTGTCGAGGCCTGACTTGGCCAAGAGCCTCGTTTACATCAGCCAGAACTACAATCAGGGCGGAATCCCGCCCCAAGGGGCAGAATGGATCAAAGCGATGACTCCAGAGTCCTTCAGAAGGGACCAACCCCATGAGGTAGAAGCCTACGAGAGGCTGAGCCCGGACGGCCCGTCTCACTTCCCTCGCGTTGTGGAGAAGACAAAGAAGCTTTGGCTTACTGAGCCGAACTTCACGGTCCAAGACTTGGCCAAGGTCTCGGTCCCCACTCTCGTCATGGTCGCAGATAGAGACATGATTCCGATTAGACACATGTCTGAGGTTGCCGCGTCAGTAAAAGGAGCCCAATTCTGCGTGATTCCAGGAGCGACCCACTTTCTTTTGTCAGAGAAGCCTGCTCTCGTCAACAACATCATCCTCGGGTTCCTTGAGGCGACCAACCCTCACAGCTGACTCTGTCGGCATCGACCTGCCACTCCCTAGACCTTTTCCCCGTTCTCAATTGGAGAACTAAATCACACTTCGTGTTTGGCTCTACGCGTTGACCGCGAAGGGTGAGCAACTGAGGCCAATGATCGAATCCCTCAGGGCGTGGGGGAATCGGCGGATTCTCCTCACAATCTCTGCGGCACGAAGACCGTAGTCTTACCTCGAAAGGAATGGGACGCCGGGGATGATGCCATGCTCTCATAAGTCAGTGGTACTAACATGCCATGGTGACTGTTGAGGTTGGCTCCTAGTGAATATCAGACTACATATGTTCTCTGAAGCCC
The DNA here is from genome assembly GCA_027310575.1 of bacterium. GTDB lineage: Archaea > Thermoproteota > Nitrososphaeria > Nitrososphaerales > Gagatemarchaeaceae > UBA183. Next base: position 2,201 of record DAIDAO010000013.1, read on the forward strand.
CGGCGACCGCACTTCGCACTGCTTCATGTTACTTTGAACACTACATGTAGTGTTCAAGTCCCACCCCCCGCACTCGTCCTACCCTTCGTCAAGAAACTGCTCGACCATCGGAACGAGCCACTCGGTCCTCGCGGTCACGTTCATGTGGTCTGTGCCGGGGAGGACTGCCAGCCGGGCATTTCGTAGAAGTCGGAACTCCTCGACTGCGTGCTCGGGACGCATGACATCAGAATCTCCGCACATGATTAGCGTCGGAGCTGTAATCTTGCGAACCGATCCGGGAGGGATATCCGTGAAGTTCCTCATGAGTTGGACTGCTTTGTCGAACATGCCTTGGAGGTTCTCCGGCTGAGGAGCGACCTGAAGGTATGAGTCGCGCAGTTCCTTTGGCATATCCTCGAGCTTCGCTGTGTCGAACCCCTTCCAGAACGCAGGGTCTGCGCCCCCGCGACTGAAGAAGCCTGAAGCGATTACGAGCTTGCGTACGACGCGTGGATGGCGAATTGCAATTTGAAGGGCGATTGTCCCGCCATTGCTGAAACCGAAGATGTCGGCCTGTCCGAAGTGCAGGTACTCCAGGAGAGCAGTGGTGTCGTCTGCTGATTGCTCCATCGTGAATGGCCGATCAGGGAGGTCGGCTGTGTGGCCGTAGCCCTGTCGCTCGAACGCGACCACTTGCCGACTACGCGCCAATTCAGGTAGGATTCTGCCGAATGAAGTCTTGATTGTGTCACCACCCCCGTGCAGGAGGACCAAAGGGACTTGACGAGGCGGTTCTGCGTCGCCGTGAATCTCGTAGTAGAGATTGAGTCCGTTGACGGGGGCGTATCCTGACTTCACGGTGTCCTTTCCGTATTGTGCATGTGCCGGGGGATATACTTACCTCAGGGTGCCATCCCCACCAATTATGGCCACCGTCGGGAGCAGGCTTGTTCGAATCCCACCCCCCGCATCCTACAGTATTGCATGCGCGCAACGGCGGAAATGCTGACTCGTCATGGTTGCGATTTCCACTATCACTGTGAGCAGGTTGGCGAATGGTTTCGATTCCATTCTTGCACTGCAACCCTTCCCCCATCATTAACGAACCTGTTCTGCCTCTGCGTGTCGAGCCGACGTGCCCCCGTCACCTGTGGAATGGTCGTGGTGCCGCCCCGCGTGGCTATCCATTCATTGGCGTGGCTTGCAGGCTGCCGCAGTGTACCCCATACCTAACCAGAATTCACGATACCTGAGGGATCCCAGATGCCGGTTCAGCGATTCCCACGGATGCCGATCCGCCATCTCAAGGTTCCCGCCGTACAACTTCAGGAGAAAAGCCACGTGCGGTGCGACGTCCGCCAATCGGCCCGAGGGCATCTTGAAGTCCATCACGACAAAGCATCCCCCCAGAGAAAGGGCTTCTGCCCCCTGACGCACAACTTCGTCGTATTCCGGAATCATTGTCAGCGCGAACGTCGAGAGAATCCCGTCAGTTGGTCGAGGGAAAGTGAACGACGCACCGTCACGATTCTCCAGTGTGACGTTCGACCACCCTTGGCGCCTGACCCGTTCACTTGCCTTGCCAAGCATATCCGTGGACAAGTCGACTCCGATGATTCGTCCCTCTTTCCCGACAAATTTCTCAAGGAACGGGAAGTTCGCGCCCGTCCCGCAGCCTATTTCGACGACAGTATCACCCTGACGAAGGCCCAGCTGTTCCGCCGCAATCCTCCTATGGTGGTTCACTCTGAAGCCTAGAGCGTTGTAGATAAGGGAGGTACTCAGATTGTACCGTTTCGCTCGTTTGCGATAGACTGCCACAACTTCTTGTTTCGCCTGCGTCAGCCTTTCGTCGCTAGCAGGTTCCACGGACATTCATCGCTGCGCGGAGGGGACGCCTGGCTATATCACTCTCCCTGTTTGCGAGTCGAATTGTGACGGGGTATCAGCTTTCTAGATGGCAACGAGACGCAATTCCGAACCGCACCGGGTCACGGACATCAACTTTGATCAGAGCTCAGCAACGACGCAGGTTTCAATTCGTTCGATGTGGTACACAAATTGGACAGCCATGCGGTCGAAGCGACTCGACGGGGATGATTAGTGAGGCGCTTCCTAGCGGAGTCATGTGGCATTCGCCATGGAGAGTGCACTAGGGAAAGGAGATAGGATGCCCGAGGGAAGGATTCCGCTCCGACATGGTGGATGAAGAAGCAAAGGTCAGAAAGCTGTCCAACACGGCCTTCCGGGTTATGAGCTTGGTCATGGCAGCCGAAGACCTTCTCTTCCCGAGACGAATAGAGAGGCGGGTCGCCTCATTTGGCGTCAACGAGGGCATGACCGTCGTTGATTATGGCTGCGGCACCGGTCGATACACAACCGTCTATTCAAAGATTGTGAAAGAGAAGGGCATCGTCTACGCCGTAGACATTCACGAGTTGTCCATCAGGAAGGTAGGGGAAAGGATAGGGAAGGAGGGCATTCGGAATGTAAAGGCCGTTCTCGCAGATGGGTACAACTCGGGCGTTCCAGAACACGTCGCAGACGCTGTCACCGCAATCGACATGTTCTTCCTCGTTCCAAGCCCAACCGCGTTCCTGGAAGAGGTTCATAGAATCACAAAGAAGGACGGGTTCTTGATTGTCGATGATGGGCACGAATCAAGAACGAAGACGAAGGAGAGAATCGGGCTCTCAAGCCTATGGCAGATTTCCGAAGAAACATCAGACCATCTGAAGTGCCTGCCGGTCTAAACGCGAACCAAGAGAGCGGACCGTGAGGCCCTGGAGTGGGTCAAGGCGCACCGCATTCGTGTAGCCGTGTACGGCCGGACGCTAAACCCATCAAAAACGCCTCGAATGCAAACCTGCCGAAATTCCTTGTCCGACTACTTAACACGGTATGTACAGTGATGAATTGGTCGTTGGGAGGATCCTAATCCCTAACAATCATGCCTACTGTCGGGGGTAGGTCTGGAATCCAGGCTTGGCTGTCCCTTCAGCTAGGACTGATCCACATGGTTTCAGTGAGGCCCTCGAAGTGCTCATCGCCAGTAAGAATTTTCCCGTCGTTCTTTCTCGCAATGGCTAGCACCAGTGCATCGAACAGGCTGGGCTTCCCCAGTCCGGTGTCCTTGGCTCGCCTCGCCAATTGGAGGTAGGCCTTGGCAGACTCAAGAGCAATCCAGTCGTCGACATAGGCAGGTTCAGAAGCTTCCAGAATGGTCGAGAGCCTCTGGCGAGTCGTCTCCTCTTTGACGCCCTCTCGAATGTATTTGCGAGCCACTTCGGCGAGGACGGTGTCCGGCGTGATTACCGACTCGGCCTCTTCCATCTTGCTTTTCACAAACTCTCCTTTCCGAGTGCCGGCGAAGAGCTCTATCCAGGCGTAGGCGTCAGCTATGATCTTCACCGCGGTCTCCCTCGCCGAAGCTGCGCAGTTTGCCTCTGTCGGCGCCAAAGGCTTCCTCTATCAGTTCCTTCCTATGCCGAGCTACAAGAGTCTGGATCGTCTCGTCCAAGGTCGCCTTGCGCAACCTGTGCTGCAGGACAGCGAGTTTCCTCGCCGTGTCCTTCGAGACCTTCACCGTGGTCGACTCCATGTTAGGTATAGAGTATTCTGGTATATTTAAGATCCTCGCTAGGAGGACTTGACCAATCGGGCCATTTCCGTGGAAGTGATATGAGGAGCCCGATCCCCAACAAACATATCCGCTGTCGGGGGTCCGCTCGTTCAAATCCCACCATCCGCATCACTCTGAGCTGATTGGAATGCCTACTTCCGGAGGACAACAGCTCGGATTCGTATTTCTTGGTCCGGCTCGCAGCCGCACAGAAGGAAACTGGGCATCGTAGGACACCCGCACTGGAGATGATGGTTCCATTGAGCCCGCAAGACAGGCCGAGCTCGAGGCCTGATGACCAAAGCCATCCCCTCCGTCAGAAGACGTACCTTCCACGCCGCATTATCTCCGTGCCGTCCACTGACACGTCGCAGCGCTCGAACAACAAGTCGACGTGGGTCTTCGAAGCCCATGGGGCCCCTGTTTCGTGCTGGTAAGGATCTCCGAAGGCGACGTGTGGTCTCGCCTTCTCGTCCTGCAGGAGGTTGCCGACGGTGGGCAGAGAGATCAGCAGGGGGTTCGTCGGCAGGGCAAACTCGCTCGCTCTGTCGCTGTTCTCGTCACTCTTGAGGTACCTCGAGAGCTCGTCCCTCAATAAAGTGTTTCGGCAGTCAATTGTGTCGAAGTCGATTCGAGAGTCCCGCACGTCGAAGCTCAGAGGGTCCTTGAAGTTCCCGTACTTCTCTGAGAACCAGTCGCCAAGAAGGTTTGTCACAAAGTGTCCGTTCAAAAGTTTCGGAGCGGTGAACGTTTCACCTTCGGGCAGGTTCCCCCACCTCCCTTTTTCGTGGTATCTACCGTCGCTTGCAACCCATCGCCACCTCTTGTCGAACGCGCCTACGATGCTCAAGCCCAGGTCATTGTTGATTTCAATCTTGGATGCCTTCCGCGTGATGTCGTGGATCTTGTGGGTCAGGCCGTACACCTGGTCGTAGTCAGCACACATGCCTTGTTCCATTAGCTCCGCGGTGATGCCAGGCATGTGGCCGTGCCTTGCATACCGGATGGCCTTTCTGATGAAGGGCCCCCGAGCGGAAAGCTCTCCTGGCAGGCTGGAGGTAGCCCAGAAAGTGACCGTGGCCCACGGAATTGTTTCTTCAATCTGCCGAGGGAGCCCTGTGAGAGGCCGTGAGGCCAGGTCCTCAAGCGTGAACATCCTCACGTTCGAGTCCCCCGCGATTTCTGCGGCGGCCCTCCGCAGAGCAGCGCCGACTTCGCCCTGGGCTACGTCGGTGACTATCAGAATCTTGTCCCCGCTTCTGATACCCATGCAGGTCTTGGCCGCGCTGACTGCCCCCTGTTCGAGGGTGCCCATGGATTGGCTCGGCTGTGCAGGCGCTATAAGAGCTGAACCCGAGTGTGAATCAACGCCCACTGCTACGTGGTCCGACATCGTGTCGAAGAGGGTCCGACCTGAGACTCATACCCATCAGCATATCCACTGTCTGAAGCCCGCTTGTTCGAACCCCACCCGCCGCCAGCTGTCTTGGGCGATCCTACATGGCGCGGTGAATCTTAAATCTGTGCAGTCACCGCTTCTCACGTATCAGAGGGGAGGGAGGATAGCGAACCTTGCCTGACGTGAAGGCGATACATGTGGTGCATGCGCAATGGTGTCCGCATTGCCACCCTACTACTGTGGAACCGATGAGGGAGATGGCCACAAGGCTTGGCATTGAGTTCCATGAGTACGACATTGACAACCCGGACCAGGAGAAGAAGGCCGATGAGCTCGTGAGGGAATTCGGCGACTGGTCGGACGACTACCTGATACCGCAGGTGTTCGTCGAGATGCAGGACGGGACCATACGCCATGTGCTCACCGGGTATTCGGAAGGGGTGGAGCTGACAAGGCGGGCTGTCGCCAACCTCCTGAGAAGCCCGTACTTCGGTGGTGCCTCTGCAAGATAGCGTGGCGAACATCGCGCGCTCCCTCCTGGCGACCACCGCGAAGTGTTCGCACTGCGGGGGTCAGGCTACACTGGACTACGTCGGAGACGGCTCCGTCGGAGTGCACGTGTGCCCTGACAGGTACGTCTCGAGGATCATAGCCTACGGGAGCAGACTCGACCCAGAAGGGGTCAGGAAGTTCGTCGAAGGGGCCGCAAAGGGGATGCAGGAAGTCGAGGGGAGCGACATCAGGGTGGCGAGGCGTTATTCCTGGGACCTGGGATTCGAAAGCGAGAACGACGACCTGGTCCTCACGGAGGCTTATTGGACCCAGAACTACCGCAGGACCAAGAGCGAGGACCCAGACCGGCCGGCCCTCTTCCTATGTGCCAACAGGGATTCGTTCTTCGTTCAGCCCCTGCGTGCCAAGGAAACGCTCTGTGAAAGGTGCAGGTCTTGAGAGGAAGCGGATCGCTTCGCCTTACGTCGACCCCATCGGTTGCGCCATGCTCGACATAAGGGAACTCTACCGCTATTCCTCGTCCGTAAGAAGGAGATTCCTAGAGAAGATGGCGACGCTGCCATGGGAGGACGTGACCAAGAACAGGGAAGCCAGCTTTTACAGCATGAGGAACATAATGATACACATCATAGACAACGAAGACTGGATAGTCAACTGGGTGATCCGCGGCAGGTCGACAGAATACAAGAGGACGCGCAGGTCTGAGGAATACGCTGACGTCCAGATGATTAGGGACCACCTCGACGAAGTGGAGGGAAGGACAAGGGGCTATCTGGAGGAGGCTGATGCCGATGAATTGAAACGGCGCGTCAACCTCGTCCTCCTTTCTTCGGGCGAATCCTTCGACCTCTCGGTCGAAGAGTCGCTCTTCCAGTCGTTCACAGAGCAACTATACCACATGGGAGAGCTCATAGCCCTGCTCTGGCAGGAAGACTTCGAGCCACCGAGGATGCAGTACTTCTACAACCGTCAGTCTGAAAACGGCGCCCGGATATCGTCGTCCTAGAGCGCAGCCCGGGAGACCGAGTCGATCCCTTTGGCGGCCTGGATTTCACTGCTTGTCGCTGCTCGACTGGGCGATAGAGAAGACGTATGGCTTCGGCGGTCGAAGTCCACCTGCGAAACCCTGACGGGACATATGCCGGGTCGTTCGCTCAGTGCTTACCGTCGGGCCAGACCGACAGCCGGCCGTCTGTCACCACGGCAGTCCCTGCGACCTTCAGGGTGCCCCTCTTCACCTGGCCTCTGAGCCCGAACCCTGCGAGGGTGATTGACCCCGCCACGAACCTGTCCTGCCCCCACCCGTAACCCAGCTCTGGGTTCAGGCCAATGGCGACCAGCTTCAGCCTCCTCTGTTCGGGCGGGAGAAAGTCGAGAAGCTTCTTCATTGCGGCCCTCGCCGGCGAATCCCAGGACACGGCCTTGCCGTCCTCGAACTCCACCCTGGCCTTGGGGATGACCCCGTACTCCGTGAGCGTGTCGGTCAGAGTGACGGTCCCGTTGGCGCTCGCAGGGTCCACCTCCGTGGTCACGAATCCCGGAGGCACGTATGTCATGTTGTTCTTGGCCTCCATGTCTTGCTCGTCGACCACTCCGTCCTCGACCTCGGGCCCTCCCTTCAGGGAGAACGTCAGGCTAGACCTTTCTGTCTCCAGATCTGCCGCGGCGCCCTCGCCAAGAGCCCGGGATACCGCCCCCGCGGCCCGGGAAATCCGGCTCTGGTCGACCAGGGCAGCGCCGAGTTGGACCTTGACCACATCTCTGACCTTCTTCCCCAGAATCCTAGCCAGATCTTCGCCGACGTATCCGAAGGAGAGCCTGGCCCCTTTGAGCCCCGCCTTCTCGGCAGCGTCATACCAAGAAGAGTTGTATCTGGTGGAGCGCTCCCTCTCTACGGGCTTGAGCGTCTTCGAGTAGGCGCCGAGGGCCTGTCCGGGGACGAAGACGTAGGCGTCTGTCCCTGACAGGAGAGCGTACTCGTTCCGACCCATCGTGCCAACAGCGTCCGCGGGGGCCCTCCTCACCCCCTCGACGTAGGCCTTCTCGTCTTCGTAGATCATGATCGCGGTACACCCCATTGCTCTGGCCTCTGCGACAACGTGCCTCGCAAAAGGCAACCCATTGTCCCAGGCTTCGACCGTGACAGCATGCCCCTTCTTGACTTGGAGCGTCTCTGTCAGGACCTTCCTCGCAACCTTGACGTAGAGCACGTCGAGTGAATCCCCAGGCATGGCCGGCCTAGCGCATGGCTGCTATTTTAGGAGCGAGTTTGTGCGCCGTCCCGCCTGCAAGGGGTTCACTCACCCGCGGATCTTCCGCGACTCAGTAGATCCAGGCATGGATGCGGCCCGCAATGAGCCCCTTCAGGACAGCCTCTAATGACTCGGCGGAGCCGAACTCAAGGGCCCGCAGCCTCTTCCCTGGGGTCCCCTCCTTCTTCACGGTGTACTCCATCATGGTGTACTTCTGACCAGACCTGGTCGTAAACACAAGGGTCCTCTTCCTCCCTGAGCCCCTGACAAGCCGGACCCCCGAGTCTTCGTCGAGGGTGCGGAGCCCTTCCATCAGGTCTGCGAACGAAGTCACCTTGCGCTCGTAGAACATCCTGGAGGCACCGCGCCGGTTCCGGTTCAAAAGCTAATACCCGATGTCGTTTGGACGGTCGAACCACAAATTGGCAGGCAGACTTGCCCTGTACAACACGCTGAGCGGGAGGAAGGAGCCGTTCCGTCCCCGCGACCCTCCTCACGTCTCCATGTTCGTCTGCGGCCCCACGGTCCAATCTCAGATGCATCTGGGGCACGCAAGGACATACATCATCTATGACGCCCTGGCCAGGTATCTCTCCTATCTCGGCTACGACGTCTTCTTCTTGATGAACATCACAGACATAGACGAGACGATCACTAGGGCCGCAGGCAAGGCCGGCGAGGAGCCGCTGGAATACGCCTCGCGCGTGACCGCGTCGTTCCTTGCCGACTTGAAGCTGCTGAAGGTCACGACGATATCCCGCTTCGAGCCCGTCTCCCCTCACATCGACCAGATGATTGCGCAGGTCAAATCGTTGGTGAGCAAAGGGTTCGCATACGGAGACGGGGGCTGGATCTACTTCGACACTGCGAAATTCAGGCGATGGGGGCGCCTCTCGCACCAGTCGAAGGAGGACCTCGCTTTGAGGCCGCTTGAGCTTTCCCCCAATAAGAGGCACCTCAACGACTTCGCTCTCTGGCGCCCCGAGACGCTCGTAAGCGGTCACTGGAAGAGCCCCTGGGGTCTCGGGTCTCCGGGCTGGCACATCCAGGACACGGCGGTCACCATTCCGATTCTCGGACCGCAGTACGACATTCATGGCGGGGGGTATGAGCTAGTCTATCCTCACCACGAAGCCGAAATAGCCCAAGCAGAGTCTCTCACCGGGGTCGAGCCTGTCGTCAGGCACTGGGTGCATACAGGCCTGCTCAATACGGAGGGGCAGAAGATGTCAAAGTCTCTCGGCAACATCGTCACAGTCAGGGATGCTCTGAAGTCCTGCTCGGCGGACGAGTTGCGGTTCTGCTTCCTCTCCGCCCACTACAGAGAGGACATGGCCCTTTCAGGCGTCGGAATGGCCCGTCGCAGGCTGAAGGTGATGCGCAAGGTCGCGAGGCAGTTCTCAGGGCCAGGTCCAGGCGACAGACCTTCGTTGGTCAGATTCGAGCAATTTCTGAACAACGACTTCAACACCCCGAGGGCATTGCGATGGGCAGAAGACATGCTGAGGGCCGCCGGCAGAGAGAAGGACTCGAAAAAGGCGCGGGACCTTGCATGGTCTGCGATGACTGGCATGAGAGTCCTGGGTGTGGATTTGCTTGACTCCTAAGAGAAAGGACATAGAACTCAACGAAGTGCTCTGGTGGTCGAGGTGGGCCTCGCTCAGATGGCACGGCGAAGGTTATCTCCTGACCTCTGAGGCGCTCACAGAGCCTTTCTTCAACCGGGCAGGGGCCCTCAGCTGCGGTGCAGTCGCCAGAACCGTCGCCTGGGCCGAAAGCGCTTTCTCTTCCACGAAGATGAACTCGACGGTGCTGGTCTTCGATTCGTGCCGGGCTGTGAAGGCCCTCCTTGCAGCGGGCTACAGGGAGGTCGATGTGATGAAGGTGCTCTTCTCGAAGGGGTGGAAAGGAAGAGAAGGAGGAGGCAGACAAAACGTCATGACCTCCACAGACCCTGACAGGTGGACGGCGGCGTATCTTCGTTCGTTCTACGGGAGCGAAGAGCTGGTCGGGGTCGTGACCCCCATCGTTGCTTCACTCATGAAGGCCGGGACCGTAACGCTGTTGGAGGCCAGGGTCAGGGGAGACACGGCAGGCGTTCTGGCCGTCTCCAGGAGCGCCAGAACATCAGGAGTCTATTGTGTGGGCACGGTCCCTGAGTACAGGAACCAAGGGGTCGCGACCGGATTGCTCGCGAAGGCGTGGGAAATCGCTACGGCCGAAGGAAGGAGCCTAGTCCTCCAGACACTCGTGTCAGAAGGAGCCCTACGGTTCTACCTGAGAAGGGGGTTCGAAGTGATGTATTCCAAACACGTTCTAGAAAAGAAGACTCAAATGAAGAATGGAACAAGCAGCTCAAGATGGATCTGGGCGTCAAGCTAGGAAGGAAGGTGGCCGCAGGGACCCACCCGTTCACGAATGTCTTCGCCGGGTTCGAACGAATCCAGGCCGTAAGGGAGATCTTCGGGAGCAAGACAGACGAGGTGCTCGGGAGCCTCATGGTAGAGGTCACTGAAGGACGCGGCTACATGAGGATAAGCGACAAAGAAGACGCCATCATGGTGAACGCCAAGTACCTCAGAGAGGGAGCTGAGGCCGACATCTATCTTGACGTGATACACGAGCTGGTGCACGTCAGGCAGCACGGCGAAGGGAAGGAGCTGTGGGACAGGAGATACGAGTACGTCGACAGGCCCACCGAAATCGAGGCCTACATGGTCGCAGTCAGGGAAGCGCGGAGAATCGGAATGACCGAGGACGAGGTGGTTCAATACCTGAAAGTAGAATGGATTCCGGACGAGGACTTCCAGCGGTTCCTTGCGAACGTCGGCGTGAAGAGGCCGAGGAACTAGAATCCTAGTGGACTGCCGAAGGGCCCTGAGGCGCGCGTCGGTCGGAGACTCGGAGCTCTCTGTCCGGACATCCGGCGTGCCGGACCGCTCCCGGTCTGCTTCCGGCGAAGAAAGCGGACCACCTAAGATTGATATTCCGGCGGAGGTAGAAGCAACGGTCGCGTCGTGACAACCAACAGAAGATTCGCAGACTTCTATGAGGGAGCGCTTCCATTCCAGATGGACAGGATTCCCGAGGGAGGAATGTGCCTGTCCGTGTTCCTTGTGCTCTGGAACGGAGATCGGCGCAACGTGCTCGTGGGAAAGGTGAACCCGGAATACGACTGGGTGGACATAGGCGCGCTGAGCAAGGAGCGAGCCAAGAAGGCGAGCGACAGATGGATGCTACCGTCGAGCCACCTGCTGCTCTATGAGTCAGCGAGAGATGCGGCGGAGAGGGTATTGAAAGAGCAGCTCTCCCTTGAATGGTCAAGCCTGAGATCTGTCGAGCCAAGCGTCTTCTCCGAAGCGTATGGCACGCCCACGCACTGGGACACGGAGTTTGTCTTCAGGGGGGAGCTTCCAAGCTTGCCGTCAAACCGAGCCTGGAACGAGCTCGAATTCGTGGATGTTTCAAGACTGCCGGACTCGCAGTTCGCCAGGAACCACCAGGACATATTGGCCGAACTGTCGATAAGATAGGCAGGCACGGCTGCAAAGGCAGTCGTTTCATGACGTCGTCGACTCTGATGTCAGAATCGGGCCTCCAAACCAAGGCCGCATTCCCGTTGTTGGCGTCGCATCGGACGACATGCTTTAGCTCCCACGGCCCAGGGGGCTCCCGTTGGAGCCGCGGTCGTTTCCGTTCGAATTCCCAGGGTCTCGCACTTGGGTCAGGGCGAGAATCAGGGAGAGGAATACGTTCGGTATCCTCGATACGGGTGCGGAAAGTGCTCGAGAGGCTGAGCCCGGTCAGGATCGACTGCAAGAACAGAACCGTAAGCCTGGCGCAACCCATCCAGGCAACCTGAACCCTTGGAGGAACCTGGGGGTGGCCTGGCTCGTCCCTGCCGACTAGAGGTCCATCGCGTTCTGCATTATCCTTCGTTCCGCACTGCGGATAATCTCGCTGGTGGTCGCCGGCTTGACGCCGACCAGCCGGCTGAGCTCGGACAGGCTGATCTTCCGCGGGAAGTCGAAATAGCCCCTGGCCACCGCCATCTCCATGACCTCCTTCTGCCGGCCGGTGAGGGCGGCCCTCTGGTTCAGCAGCGAGACGTCCTCGATCTTCGCGTGGATTCCCTCTCGGTCAAGGTTGGTCATAATCCGCTGCAAGTCGCGCGTCCGCCTGACTATGAACTTCCAAAGGGCTGGACCTTCTGAAGAATTGAAAGGGCATTCCAGGCAGATGATCGCGGCGTCGCTCGTGGCCCTGCAGATGCTCGGCTTCCTTATCACTGCGAAGAGGAGGATCCTTTCGTCGTGGTTCTCTCCTTCGTAGGCATGCCGCACCCCGGGTATCTTCCGGATGCTGGAAATCGCGGCGTGGAGGGACTTGGACTTCCCCACGAGCTCCAGCAGCATTATCATGTCATTCCTGTTCAACGGCCTGCAATCGATGACCGAGATCGTCACTCCGTGAGCCCCGGCCACTGACTGGAAGTCGCTACCCGGCTCTATCGCGAGCGACACCTGGCGCAGCATGTTCCCCCATCGGCATGGGGTACGCCCGAATATTGAGGGTCTTCCCTAACAGCTTAGGAAACGCCTCGACAGCGCTGCCTAACGTATATGAACGGAGGCGCCGCCGCCAGGGGTGTCAAAGCAGGTTTGAGGTCCGAAAGAGGTCCGAGCCTTGCGAAAGCTACCGAAGCGATAGTCGCTCAACTGGGACGGGACTGCGACTTGCTTGAACGCTTCGCAGAGTCCGAAGCTCGACGCCCGGCCGGGCACCGCGACAAGAGCCCAAGGAACCCTTTCGAGATGATGCTCGAGAGCCTCCTGATCAGGGCCGTCCTGCCGAGCAGGTCGCCGCCCCGCTTCAGCACGAGAGAATTCCGGGAGAGAGCGTTCGACCGCCTCGCCCGCGCCGGGTTCGACACACCTGCGAAGCGAAAGAAGCTCTCCGAAGCGCTGGTATCCGCGGGGCTGATCAGGCGCATGACGATGTCCTGGCTCGGCGCCACGAGAAGGGGGGTTCCAGTCAGGGAGCTCGGGTCGATGTTCGGGAAGAGCGGCGACGGCGATCGGCCCCTGGGGCTCCCGGCATACGGGGCCGGGCTGGCAGGGCAGATCCTCGACTCCCCCGGACTTCTCGAGCGATACCTCAGGTCCGACGAACGAGCGTTCGAACTGATGATGGAAAGGGGTGAAGCGCGCCCGGTCCTGTTGAATATGCCCAGTTTCGCGGTCCTGCTGGTGTCGATCTATGCATCGAGGGCCGGTCGGGGATCAGGGCCCCAGGGTCCGGCGCCCGCGGGTGCATGATCTTCGACAGACAGGCGGGTTCGTTGCGCGGTGGGCCCAATCAGGTCGTCTGAGCCGTAGGGGTCGTCAGGGAGCTTGAGGCCTTGCTCCTGCGGAAGACGCGCCGTCCGCCGAAACCGGCCGCAGCGCCGAGCACGCCGATGATGAGCGATGGGATGAGGGTGAAGATAACGAGCGACATGAGGACGTTCGGGTCTGAAGAGTTCGTTGTCGCCACGCCGAAGGCCAAGGTGAAGACGAAGGCGGCCAGGAAGCTGACGCCGAAGCCCCACTTGACCGAAGCGGCGACGAAGCCTATGACGATGCCCGATATGAAGAACGGGATGATTGCGGAATCGGAGTTGATCGTTCGGATGTAGGTGATCCCTATGTACAGAACAACAGCCACGCCGGAGGCGTAGACAGTCATCCTGTCCATGTGGCCAGAAAGAAGGGCCTCCGGCTATTTGGGCGTGCGCCCTAACCGGCGAGCAGAGCGTTCAAGTCCCCCATCCGCCGCCGGGCAGAACGGGAAGTTGGGCAGGGTCAGGGAGCTGGCGGCGAAGTGCGGCGTCCTCAGGGCCGCGCAGTTCGGGGTGGCAGGGATAGTCGGGTTCCTCGCAGCGGAAGGCATCATAGTGGCAGGGCTGTTCCTGCTGAACGGGGACATCGAAGCGCCCAGCAGTTTCGCGGGCTCTCCAACCCTGCTCGCGCTCGACGTCGTCGCCTTCGTGGTCGGCGTGACGGTCGGGTTCGTCGTCAACGAGAGGACGACGGTCAGGGACCACGTCAGGCCAGGCGAGGGTGGTGGAAGGGAAACGCTGGTCAGGCTCGCAAAGTACCAAGCGGTCTATGTCGTCGGGAACGCGATAACGATCGGGACGCAGCTGGCTCTGCTCGCCGCCTTCGCGCTCTCCCCGGCTGCCGGGATCGTGGTGGGAGCGGTGGTCGCGTACCCGGTGAGCTACGTAATCTCGATGCGCTTCGTCTGGCGCGCGTGAGCGCCCTACTGGCCTGACTCTGGGAGGATCTTGATGGGGAGGTCCACGCCGTACCCCTCCTGGATCTTCCTTAGCATGCTCGAGACGCGCCCCTCCTTCGTCATGCTGTCTATCTCGTGCATGAGCCGGAGGGATGCGAGGACACGCCTGTTCGTCCTGGAGGCATAGGGGATCGATTTCACCGAGCCGTAGAGCACGGCCCTCTCCTCTCTTGTGGGGCTCTTGCCGTAGTCCCGCTCGAGCACGTCCTCGATCTGCCTGAGCGTGTCGTCGAGGCAGGCGTCGGGGTCCGAGTAGCCGAAGAAGCAGTTCCTGCAGTCGGCGGACAGCATCTCCCTCATGGGCCCCCTTTCGTTGACCCTGTAGTGCCTCAGCGGGTAGACGTACCCCTGGGTCTTCAGGCGCTCCGCCAGCTTGTAGACCGCGCCTATGCTGAGCCCCTGCGCGAGCACCGCTTCGTACAGCTCCGCGACCGAACCACCGGGTCCGGTGCAGAGGACGGACATGAGCATCTCCTCCGTCCAGATCGGGAGCTCGGCCACCTTCTTCTCGAGGGTCTGCTGGACGAGCCTCCTGTCAGAGGCGAACTCCGTCAGGCCCTGGGCGAGGCCGCTCTCGCCCTTCGAGTGGAAGAGCTTCTGCAGGGCTTCGCTGCACTCCTTGCTGGTGAGCCCCGCCACGTCTGCCACGTCATGCAGCTTGAGGCTCGACTGCGACCATTCTCCCTGCTCCCCGAGATACGCGAGGGCCCACAGCGCGCGGAGCTCCCTGTTCCTCCAGCCCCTGCGCACGAACCAGTCGAACTCCCTCAGCGCCTTGACGGCGTGCCCGCGGTGGACGAGGTAGCTCGTGTGCCCCTGGTGCACCTTCTTCAGGCCGAGCGAAGCCGAGACCTTGTCGACGGTCGACTCGGCGGAGTGGTCCCTGGGGACGACGAAGATGCGCCCAGAGATTGCCTCGACCACGAACGGCGGGTGCCGGGTGTACGCTTCTTCGCTCCAGTCAGTCGGCTTGAAGGAGCCGAACAGACTCATCGGGACTTTCATCACGCTTCCTCGCATTCCCGTGCCCGCGCCTCATTTACCGCTGTTCCCTAATAAGTTAGCCTGGTTCGAATATACGACCCGGATACTGTTTCGACTACAAAATGGAGTTATACTCTTGTCGAAGCGCGGAAAATAGTTGAGGGCGCAGCAGGTCGCGGTCCAGAAGAAGGAAATCGGACCAGGTGCGATCACGCGTGAGCCTATCAACGCCGCAAAGTTCCACAAGCCTGTCTCCCGGGTGTACATAATCCCCGAGAGGTGCAAGGAGTGCGACTACTGCTGGACGTTCTGCCCGAACGAAGTGCTGGAGCTGTCGGACGAGATCAACGCCGCGGGCTACCATCATCCGAAGGTGAAGGCGGGAAAGGAGAACGACTGCGTGAACTGCGGGATGTGCCAGGCCGTCTGCCCTGAGTTCGCGATCTACGCCAAGGAGGAGCCGCGCCAGTGAGCAGCGCCGACGCAGGAGGGCTGAAGCCAGGGGACCACTTCATGATGGGGAACTTCGCATGCGTCGAGGGAGCGATACTGGCCGGGTGCAGGTTCTACGCAGGATATCCCATCACCCCGTCCTCCGAGATCTTCGAGAGGGCGAGCGTGAGGTTCCCCCAGGTGGGGGGGAACGCCATCGAGATGGAAGACGAGGTGGGGAGCATGGCCGCCCTGGTCGGGGCCTCGTTCGGAGGCGCCAAGGTGATGACTGCCACCTCCGGCCCTGGGTTCAGCCTGATGATGGAGAACATCGGGCTCGCCTACATTACGGAGGCGCCCGTAGTCCTCGTGAACGTCCAGAGGGCCGGTCCGAGCACCGGCATCCCGACCCTTGTGGGCCAGGGGGACATGATGCAGGCCAAGTGGGGGAGCCATGGAGACCTGGAGACCATCGCCTACTCGCCCAGCAGCGTCCAGGAGTTCTTCGAGTTCACGATCCAGGCGTTCAACGCCGCCGAGAGGTTCCGCACGCCTGTGTTCGTCATGGCCGACCAGATCGTGGCCATGATGTGGGAGCGGCTGCGCGTCCCGCCCGCTGAGGAGATCGAGGTCACGCAGAGGCTGGTCATGGAGCCCGCGGCCGACCAGGACAGGGAGCGCGTGGTCTTCGACTACGCCAAGGACTTCATCCCAATGCCGATCGCGGGGAGGGGGAGCAGGGTCAACGTCGACAGCCTGACTCATGATTCGAGGGGGTATCCTACGACCGACCACGGATGGTCCGAGAAGATGACCAGGCACCTCGCAGGGAAGGTCAGGGGCCACGCCCGCGAGATATGGCGATGGGAGGAGAAGTTCCTCGAGGACGCCGAAGTGGCCGTGGTGTCGTACGGAAGCGCCGCGCGCTCAGCCCTGGCTGCGGTGAAGTATGCGAGGGCCAAGGGGGTCAAGGCGGGCCTCCTGAGGCTTCAGACCCCGTGGCCGTTCCCGGACGAGGTGGTCGAGAAGGTCAGCAGGAAGGTCTCGGGGTTGGTGGTCGCAGAGATCAACGCGGGCCAGATGATTCATCCCGTGAGGGAGAACTCCCGCTGCCCGGTCGTCGGGGTGCCCTGGGCGCCCGGGACGCTCATCGAGCCGAGGGCCATCGTGGACGCAATGCAGGCGGTGGTGGCGTCATGATATCCCCGCAGGTCCCGCACGGCGGACCCGAGGTCAGGGTACCTCATCACATCAACGACCCGGTGATCAGGTCGGAGAGGCTCCCGAACATCTGGTGTCCGGGGTGCGGCATCGGGATTGTGGTCGGCGCGTACGTCAGGGCGCTCCAGAAGTCTGCGATACCGCGCGAGAGGCAGATCTCGATCTCTGGGATCGGATGCACCGGACGCGTCTCAGGGTATCTGAACCTCGACTCCTACCACACCACCCACGGGAGGGCGATAGCCTTCGCCACAGGCATGGCCGTGGCGCGCCCCGAGCTGGAGATCACGGTGATCGCAGGGGACGGGGACCTCGGGGTGATCGGCGGGAACCACCTCATTCACGCGGCCCGCAGGAACGTCGACATCAACGTGATCATGGTGAACAACTTCAACTACGGGATGACGGGCGGGCAGCACGGCGGCACCACGCCGCTGGGTGCGAGGACCCACACGTCGCCATACGGCAACGTAGAGACGCCGTTCAACATCCCATACCTCGTCGCGGCCGCAGGCGCGTCGTTCGTGTCGCGCTGGACTGCGATGCACGTCCGCCAGCTCACAGCGGCGTTCAGCAGGATGATGGAGGTGAAGGGCTTCGCGTTCATGGAGGTCCTTTCCCCCTGTCCCCCCACCTTCGGCGAGTTCAACGGGTTCCCCGAGGCCCTGGACATGATGAAGTACTTCAGGGACAAGGCCGTGGTCGACCACAACGCCGACCTGAGCAAGATCGCGGTGACGGCCCGCCCCGACGACAGCGTGGTGGTCGGAAACTTCGTCGACAGGAAGAGGCCCTCTTACCAGGAGCTCCTCGGCGACCTCAGGGCCAGGGTGCAAGCCCAGGGGGTGGCCAAGAAGTGAAGTTCGAGATCAGGATCACCGGCCTCGGCGGCCAGGGAGCGATCACGGCCGGCCATGTCTTCGGCTCGGCGGCGGCGTTGCTCGAAGGGAAGGAGGTCGTCGTGACCGAAGGGTACAGCCCCTACGTGACTGGTGGCTGGTCAAGGGCCGACGTCGTCGTATCCGACGAACCCATAGACTATCCGCTCGTTTCGAGGCTCGACGCCCTGGTGACGATGTACCAGGAGGGGCTCGACCTCAACATGAAGATGGTGAAGCCCACGGGTGTCGTCGTTGCCGAGCAGAGGCTGGTCGACCTTTCGAAGGTGGTCGGGGACAAGCGCGTCTTCCCCATCCCAGCGGCAGACGCGGCGGACAAGCTCGGCAAGAAGGTGCTCATGAACATCGTGATGCTCGGTTCGGCCGTGGCCCTCGCTGCCCCACGTTCCCTCGAGCCTCTCAAGAAGGCGGTCATGGAGAGGTTCCCAAAGGCGGCCGAGCTGAACGTCAGGGCGCTCGACACGGGCGCCGACCTCGCCAGGGCGGCGAAGGGGAGGAGCATCGAGAGCCTTGTCTGAAGACAGGATACTGATCATAGGCGGGGGCATCGCGGGAATACAGGGGGCGCTCGACGCAGCCAACGCAGGCGCCAAGGTGACCCTGGTGGAGAGGAGCCCGACCGTGGGGGGGAAGATGTCCACCCTCGACAAGAACTTCCCCACCCTCGACTGCTCCATATGCATCGAATCCCCCAAGATGAGCGAAGTGGCGCTCAACCCGAACGTCGAGCTCCTGACCATGGCCGAGGTGCAGGGTATCGAGGGCGAGGCCGGGAGCTTCAAGGTCCTCATCAAGCAGGACGCCAGATACGTGACGGACGCCTGCACGAGATGCGCCGAGTGCGTGAACGTCTGCCCGATCATAGTGAAGAACGAGTTCGACTACGGCATGGCGGCCAGGAAGGCGATCTACACCCCGATCGAGCAGTCGGTCCCAGGGCCGTACGTCATCGACACGCAGAACTGCCTGAACGACCCCCCGAACCTGCTCCCGTGCAGCAGGTGCACCGACGTCTGCGGGCCGAACGCCATCGACTTCAACATGAAAGCGAGGCTCCTGGAAAGGGACGTCGCGTCCGTCATAGTGGCCACTGGCTTCGACCTCCTGGACCCGACCCTGCTCACGGAGTTCGGCTACGGGAAGCACCCTGACGTGCTGACGTCGATGGAGCTCGAGCGCCTCCTGCAGGCTTCGGGCCCGAGCATGGGGGAGATCGTCAGGCCGTCGGACGGGAAGCACCCCGAGAAGGTGCTGTTCGTGCTCTGCGCAGGCTCGAGGGACGAGAGGCTGGTGAAGTACTGCTCGCGGATCTGCTGCATGTACAGCATCAAGGAGGCGTACCAGCTCAAGGACCACGGCATAAAGGAGGTCGACGTCGCTTACATGGACATCAGGGCCTTCGGGAAGGGCTTCGACGAGTTCTACGACAGGACGAGGGCGTCCGGGGTGCGCTTCATGAGGGGGAGGCCCGCAAAGGTGTCCCCGAACGGCAGCGCCATCAGGGTGTCGTTCGAGAACACGGAAGATGGAGCCGCGAGGATCGACGAAGACTATGGCATGGTGGTGCTGGCCACAGCGGCGATCCCGTCGAAGGGGACCGAAGCGCTCGCGCGCCTGCTCGGCATAGGCCTCGGCCCCGACGGGTTCTTCGCTTCCGCGGACAGGGACGGGGGGTTCAACACGAGCACGAAGGAGGGCATCTTCCTGGCCGGGTGCAGCACGGGCCCCAAGGACATCCCTGACAGCGTGATCGAGGCGGGGGCGGCTGTCGCGAAGGCGCTCACCTACGTGAAGACGAGGTCCTGGCCGGTGCCTGCGGAAGTCGTCCAGATCAGCACGGAAGGCGAGCCGAGGATCGGCGTCTTCGTCTGCCACTGCGGCTCCAACATCGCGGGCGTCATCGACGTCAAGGCGGTCATGGACTTCGCCAGGACCCTCCCCAACGTGGTGCACGTCCAGGACCAGATGTACTCCTGCGGCGCCAGCACCCTCAACGACATCAGCGGGGTGATAAGGGACAAGAAGATCAACCGTGTCGTCGTCTCGGCCTGCTCCCCCAAGACTCACTACCCGACCTTCCAGGGCTCACTGAACCGCGCAGGGCTCAACCCGTACCTCCTCGACATGGCGAACATCAGGAACATGGACTCCTGGGTCCACAAGGAGGACCGCGAAGGCGCGCTCCAGAAGGCGAAGGACATGGTGAAGATGTCGGTGCTGAGGGCGATGAACATGAAGGCGCTCCAGACGATGAAGTTCCCGGTCACCCAGACGGCGCTCGTGGTGGGAGGCGGGGTGGCGGGGATCGTGGCAGCGACCAACCTTGCCAAGCAGGGGTTCGAGACCCATCTGGTCGAGAGGGAAGAAGCGCTCGGCGGGGTGCTCAATTCGATGTCCGAGATCGCACCCCTCGGGATCGAATCCAAGGCGCTCCTGGGCGCCCTCATCGAAGAGCTGCACGAGAGCGGGGCCAAGATTCACTGGTCGACGCAGGTCGAGACGATAACGGGATTCGTCGGGAGCTACGACGTCCATCTCACTGACGGGACCAACTTCATGGCCGGGGCCGTGGTCGTAGCCACAGGGGCGGAGCCCTACGTCCCGACCGAGTTCGACTACGGCAGGAACCCGAACGTGGTGACGAGCCTCGAGCTCGAAGGGATGATCGACAAGGTGACGGGGAAGAACGTCTCGATAATCTCCTGTGTCGGTTCGAGGAACGGGGCCAGCGGCTGCTCGAGATTCTGCTGTCAGACTATGATCAACCAGGCGCTCAGGCTGAAGGAGAAGGGGAACGAGGTGAACGTGCTCTACAAGGACATCAGGACGTTCTCGCGTTTCGGCGAGGAAGAGTACGAGAAGGCCGGAGAGGCGGGGGTCAGGTTCTACCAGTATCCGCAGGGCTCGGTCCCGCAGGACGCGATCAGGATGGCCGACGGCAAGCTCACCGTGAAAGACGAGCTGAGCGGTAAGGAGTTGGAGCTGCAGTCCGACCTCACGGTCCTGAACGTCGGGCTGACGAGGAGGAAGAAGCAGTGAGCGAAGAGAAGGGGGACGTCCTCCGGCAGCTGAAGGTGTCCATAGACCAGGAAGGGTTCGCCCTCGAGAGCCACCCGAAGCTGGGCCCAGCCGAGGCAGCGGTGCAGGGGGTTCTGCTCGCAGGCACGGTCCAGTATCCCAAGAGCGTGAAGGAGTCGGCCCTTCAGGCGTTGGCCGCAGCCGCCAAGGCGTCTGTGATAATCTCGAAGAACGAGATCGAAAGGGAGCCATTCGTCGCAGTGGTCGATCTGGAGAAGTGCACGAAGTGCGGAAGGTGCATCCCGGTCTGCCCCTATGGAGCCATCCTCGGCGAGGTCAGGAAGAACATCGAGTTCGTCACCGCCGCCTGCCAGGGGTGCGGAACGTGCGTCGCCGAGTGCACTGTGGAGGGGGCGCTGACGCAGGAAGGGTTCACGGACAGGCAGATCATGGCCCAGGTGGACGCCGCCCTGGCCGAGAACGCGTCAGGTAAGGTGCTGATCTACGCGTGCAACTGGTGCTCCTATGCCGGCGCGGACCTGGCAGGGGTGATGAAGATCCAGTACCCCTCCAACACGCGGGTCATCAGGACGATGTGCTCGGGGAGGGTGTCCCAGAAGCTCATCATGTACGCGTTCTCGAAGGGGGCCGGCGCCGTCCTCGTAACAGGGTGCCACATCGGGGACTGCCACTACATCAACGCGAACCATCAGACAGAGAAGAGGGTGGAGAGGTGGCGGACCCAGCTGAAGGCCAAGGGGGTCAACTCCGACAGGCTGCAGCTCTGGTGGGTGAGCGCGGCCGAGCCGAAGCGTTTCGCAGACAAGGCCGGGGAGATGTCCGCGCTGATCTCGAAGCTCCCGCCTGAAGAGCTGCAGTCGACCACGGCAAAGGTCGTGGTGAGAGGAGCATAGAATGACAGCCCAAGTCGTCGACCTGGAGTTCAGCCGGGCGGTCGCCGGGGGCGCCAACGGGAACATCTTTTCCTGCTATCAGTGCGGGACCTGCACGGCCGTCTGCCCGCTGAACGTCCCGGTCAGGAGCATAATGAGGGGCGCACAGGTGGGGATCAGGGAGCTGGCGGTCAGCGAAGCCCTGTGGCAGTGCGCGACCTGCAGGCAGTGCGAGGTGGCCTGCCCGCGCGGGATAGGCATCACTGACGTGATTCATTCCCTGAGGGGGATCAGCTACGGCGAAAGGAAGGTCCCAGCCAAGCTCGAGTCCGCCCTCTGGAGGGTGTACGAGGAAGGGACGGCCTGGGAGGGGAAGAAGAGCGAGAGGGGCCGGTGGGCAGAAGGGCTGAACGTGAAGGTCGGGAAGCCAGCCAAGCACCTGCTCTACCTGGATGACGCCGCGTCCTTCGACCCGAGGCTGCAGCGCATCGCGCAGTCCCTCGTCAGGATATTCAACGCGACCGGGGTCGACTTCGCCGTCCTCGGGGACAAGGAGAAGAGCTCTGGGGACGAAGTGTACCAGATAGGGGAGGAGGGGTTCCTGGAGGAGCTGGCCACATCCAACATCGAGTCGTTCAAGGGAATAGGCGCAGAGGACATCATCACGGTCTCGCCGCACAGCAACGGGGTCTTCAGGGACGTCTATCCCAGGTACGGCAGCCTCCCACCCGTGTTCCACTACACAGAGTTCCTTTCGGGCATGCTCGACCACGGCCTCCTGAAGCCGAAGAAGGCGAACGGCGGCGACGGCCTGGCCGTGACCTACCACGACCCGTGCTACCTTGGGAGGTACGGAGGGGTGTACGAGGAACCGAGGAAGCTCCTCGAAAGCATCCCAGGGGTGAAGCTCAGCGAGATGGACGACAACAGGAGCAACGCCCTCTGCTGCGGCGGAGGAGGGGGCGGGATGTACGTCGAGTCGGAGGGCGCGAGGCCCAGCCACATGAGGGTCTCGCAGGCCGTGGAGTCGGGGGCTGCGGTCATGGCGACGGCGTGCCCCTTCTGCGTGCTGAACTTCGAGGACGGGGCCAAGACCGTCGGCTCAAGCATCAAGGTGAGAGACATAGCGGAAATCGTCGCCGGCCTGGTCGGGAACGGAGGGGGCTGATCCGATGGCCGGAGCGGGCGGGGTCTTCGTCTTCATCGAGCAGACCGACGGAGCCCTTGAAGACTCGTCGCTGGAGGTGCTGGGCAAGGCGAGGGAGATCGCCGACAGGCTGGGCTCGAAGGTCACCGGGGCGGTCCTGGGGGAGGGGGTCAGACCCCTTGCGGAGGAGTGCGCCAGGAGGGGCGCCCACACAGTGCTGGTCGCAGATTCGCCGCTGCTGAAGAACTTCACCGCGGAGGCGTACACGGACGTCGTGGCTGGCATGGTCAAGGCGCGCGACCCTGACATGCTGCTGATAGGGGCGACGCACAACGGCACCGCCCTGGCCGGCATGCTGGCCATCAGGCTCGGCGCAGGACTCATGGCGCACGTCGTGGACCTCGAGATTGAGCAGGGGACTGGCATGCTGTTGGGTTCGGTCCCCGGGTTCGGCGGGAGCATTGTCGCGGTCTGCAAGTGCAAGAAGGGGAGGCCCCAGATGGCGACCGTCAGGCCGGGGGTCTTCCAGACCCCCAAGCCTACAGACCAGGCAGGGGCGGTGGAGGCGTTCGCGGTCGCGCTGAAGCCTGAAGACGTCAGGTGCCAGGTCGTGGAGAGGACGGTCCAGCACAGCGCAAGCGTGAGCAAGGCCCAGAGGATAGTCGTCGCAGGGCTCGGCTGCAAGGACGACCTGTCGCTGCCGAAGAAGCTGGCCGAGGCCAGCGGCTCGGCATTCGGCGTCTCGCGTCCCCTCGCCGACAAGGGCGTCGCGCCCAAGAACCTGGTGATAGGCTCGACCGGCTCGAGCCTCAACGCGAAGCTCGCCGTGGTCGTGGGGGTGAGCGGGGCCGCGCACTTCACGTCCGGGCTCAGGAACGTGGAGACAGTGGTCGCTGTGAACTCTGACCCCGACGCCGAGATCTTCAAGCACGCCGACTACTGCGTGGTCGGGGACGCTGCCAAGGTCGTCCCGAAGCTGATCTCGGAGCTCGGAGGCAGCAGCCCATGAACCTGATAGTCTGCCTGAAGGTGACGCCGAAGATTGAACAGATCAAGTTCGACGAGCAGAAGAAGACGATCGTAAGAGAAGGGGTGGAGAACGAGATCAATGAGGCAGACAAGAACGCGCTCGAGGCTGCGCTGAAGCTCAAGGATGCGGCCGGAGGGAAGGTCGTCGTCCTCTCCATGGGGCCGCCATCGTTCGAGCCCTTCCTCAAGCTGGCAATCGCCATGGGGGCCGACGACGCGGTCCTGCTGAGCGACAGGGTCTTCGGGGGAGCGGACACCTATGCCACTTCGCGGGTCCTGGCAGCGGGGGTCGAGAAGCTGAAGCCCTACGACATGGTCCTTTGCGGCGAGGCGTCCTCGGACGGGAGCACGGAGCAGGTCCCCCCGAGCATCGCTGGATGGCTGGGCATCCCCCATGTCAGCTACGTGAGTGAGATCAGTGTGGTGGGTGACAGGGTGCGGGCGAGGCGGGAAGTCACAGACGGCCACGAGGTGGTCGAGGTCAGGCCGCCCGTTCTCGCGAGCGTGCAGCTCGGCTGCAACTCGCCAAGGTTCCCCGACTTCCGGAGGAAGAGATGGGCGGAGAAGGAATTCAAGCTCAGGGTCATGAGCAACCAGGACCTCGGGTTCGCCCCGGCCGACGTGGGGCTGGAGGGATCCCGCACGGAAGTGACAGGGCTGAGCAGGATGCGGAGCCCGGAGAGGAAGAGGGAGTTCATCAAGGGGACGGAGGAGGAAGTCGCGAAGCGGCTCGCTCAGATCGTCAGAGCATAAGCAACTTCGTCGAATATTTTACCCGGCGCAACATAGCAAACGTTCAATACTTTCTTCGGCACCTTTTGCTCGGTGCCTATGGCCAAGAGCCGGACTTGGCTGTGCAGCTCCTGCGCCTACTGGGTGCCCTATCCAGGTTGGAACGGGGTCGGTACCTGCGACCAGACGATGAGCCAGCGGTACGGGCGCATGACCACAGGATCATCGGACCCCTGCGACTGCTTCGCCCAGTCGGAAGCCCAGCCTAACCAGGCGGGCCCGCGAGGAGCGCCCCCAGGAAGGACGACCTGTGTTGACTGCCACTACTGGTTCCCCTACGCGCCGATGCCCCGCGTGGGCGAATGCGACAACCCCTCGAGCAGGCACTTCAGGAGCCCCGAGTTCTCGGACAAGCCGACCGAGGGGTGCTTCGTCGCGAGGTCCTTTGAAGGGCTGGAGTTCATGTGGTGCGAGAGCCACCGTGAGACAATCTACTTCTCGGAGCTCCCCGACCACAAGGGCTGCAGCGTCTACGTGAGCTCCGTGAGCCTCCCGGTCGAGGACGAGATGGAACTGACCCTGGCTGGCGACTAATCTTCAGGTAGCTGAATTCCAGAAGATTCTCCCAAGACGGCTAAATAGCCCGCCGAGATTTTCTAGTTTATGAGACTGTTCGGGAAGAAGCAGTACACGTGCGCGACGTGCGGAGCCAAGTTCGACACACAAGACAAGCTCAACGAGCATGGGAAGGCCCATGCCACCCCGATGACCGTCACACCATAGCCCAGACGTACAGTTCAGCAACAGTTTATGGCGCGTCACGCGACGCTCTGACGGGATGGAACCTGCACCCAGCGCCAGCGGACGCATGGCAGAGCTGGCAAAGGAATACTGGGAGGAGAGGCTGTCCAACGACCCCCTCATGGCGACGGCGCTGGGGGACCGCAGGTTCGACGCGAGGCTCCCTGACATATCGAGAGAAGGAAGGGCGCGCATAAAGAAGCAGTACGAAGCAGTGCTCAGGGAATGCGAAGCAATCCCCGAGGGAGGGCTGAAGGGGAAGGAAGGGCTGACCCGCACCGCGCTCCTCGTCGACTCCGGCTCGATGCTCTCATACTATTCGTGCGACCTGGAAGAGTGGGTCGTCGACCCGCTCCAGGGGTTCCAGGTCGAGCTCATGAACCTGGAGTCATATCAGCCAGTGCGCTCGGTCGAAGAAGGGAAGGCGATGGTGGAGCGCTGGCGGGCGATCAGGCCCTACATCGACCAGCAGATCGCGAACCTCAGGGCAGGCGCCTCGGCGGGGAGGGTCGCGGTGCGAGCCGCGGTCGAGAAGGTGATCGACGAGCTCGAAGACCTCCTCAAGAAGCCCGATTCCGAATGGCCGCTGCTCAGGCCGCTGGCAGCCGAGCGCCGCGACTGGGCCAGAAGCGAGGTCGAAGCGTTCCATGAAGGGCTGAAGGCGGCCGTCAGAGAGGCCGCGCGCCCCGGGTTCGGACTCTACCTCGAGCTCCTAAGGAAGGAGATACTCCCGGCTGCGAGGCCGCAGGAAAAGCCTGGGATAATGCACATCCCCGGCGGAGCCGAGGCGTACGCGAAGCTCATACGGGTGCACACGTCGCTCGACATCTCTCCGGAGGAGCTCCACGGGACAGGTCTGAAGGAGGTGGCGAGGATCAACAGGGAGACGGAAGAGCTCGGCGAGAAGGTCTTCGGCGTCCGCGACAGGAAGGAGGTCCTGAACCGGCTGAGGACGGACACCTCGCTCTACTTCGCCGACAGGGACGAGGTCGCAGCCAAAGCCGAGGCCGCGCTCGCGAAGGCCAACGCAGCCGTGTCGGAGTGGTTCGGGCGCCTTCCGAAGACGCCGTGCGAGGTCGTCCGCATGGAGGAGCACGAGGAGAAGCATTCGACGATAGCGTACTACAGGCCCCCGGCCGCGGACGGATCGAGGGCAGGGAGGTACTACATCAACACGTCAGCGCCAGAGACCAGGCCGAGGTACGAGGCCGAGGCCCTGGCCTACCACGAATCGGTGCCGGGCCACCACCTGCAGATTGCGATAGCTCAGGAGCTCGAGGGGATCCCCGAATTCAGGAAGAACAGCGGGGTCACGGCGTTCGTCGAGGGGTGGGGGCTCTACGCAGAGCGCCTCGCGGACGAGATGAAGCTCTACACTTCAGACCTGGACAGGATCGGCATCCTCTCGTACGACTCCTGGAGGGCCTGCCGGCTCGTGGTCGACACAGGGATGCACGCGATGGGGTGGACGAGGGACCAGGCCATCGAATACATGGTCCAGAAC
Organism: bacterium; assembly: GCA_027310575.1. Taxonomy (GTDB): domain Archaea; phylum Thermoproteota; class Nitrososphaeria; order Nitrososphaerales; family Gagatemarchaeaceae; genus UBA183. The sequence goes on from DAIDAO010000013.1 coordinate 28,968, forward strand.
TCCGCGCTGGCGAAGAACAACATCGTGAACGAGGTGGACAGGTACATCACGTGGCCGGGCCAAGCTCTGGCGTACAAGACCGGGCAGCTGGAGATGATCAGGCTCAGGCACGAAGCGGAGGCCCGCCTGGGCGAAGGGTTCGACGCGCGGAAGTTCCACGACGCCCTGTTGGGGGACGGGGCGGTCCCCCTCGTTGCGCTCAGGCAGGCGCTGACGAGCTACTCGTAGAAGCCCAGGCCCGCCGAAGGCTTATCACCAGGCAAGCGCCTTTCGGACCAGCATGCATCGGCAGTCGGAGCTGGCAGAGGAGTTCCGCGGGCTGCACGACAGGAGGGACGTGCTGGTCCTTCCGAACGCCTGGGACGTGCCGAGCGCCAGGGTGTTCGAAGACGAAGGATTCCCCGCAGTGGCGACCTCGAGCGCGGGGATGCTCGTCTCGCTCGGGTACTCCGACGGCGAAGGGATCCCGGCAGGGGATTTCGTCGCAGCCATAGGCCGCATCGCGCGGGCACTTTCGGTGCCGCTGAGCGCCGACATAGTCGGAGGGTTCGGACGGAGCCCGGAAGGGGTCGCCAGGACAGTACGGGCCGTCGTCGGCGCGGGGGCCGTGGGGATAAACATCGAGGACTTCGTCCACGCAGAGAAGAAGCTCCTCCCGCTCGAGCGGCAGACCGCGAGGCTGCGGGCGCTGGTCAGGCTGCAGAAGTCGGTCGGGGTCCCGTTCGTGATCAACGCGCGCACAGACGCGCTGAGGTTCGCACCCGGGGACGACGGCGCGAGACTGCGGGAAGCCATCCGCAGGGCGACCGCCTACAGGGATGTGGGCGCCGACTGCGTGTATCCCATGGGCATGACGGACGCAGGCACGATCTCGAAGTTCGTGAAGGCGCTCGACTGTCCCGTGAACGTCATGGTCAGAAAGGGGCTGCCCCCAGTCCCGGAGCTGAAGAGGCTGGGGGTCGCAAGGGTGAGTTTCGGGCCGACCGCTTCATACGCCGCCATGGGGGTCCTGAAGCGCGCCTCGAGGGAGGTGCTCCAGAAGGGGACCTACGACGCCCTCACCGAAGGCGTGATAACCTTCGAGGAGCTGAACGCGCTGGCGGCCCCGAGGAAGGGCCGGGCGAAGGCTGCCTAGACCTTCACGCCGAGCAGTCGCTCCAGGATGTCCGAGAGCGTTATCATTCCGACCATCCTGTCGCCGTCGAAGACGAAAGCGATGGTCGTCCCCGCGTCCTGCATCTTGTCTATGACTGTCGCCAGACCGTCGTCCCTCGAGACCTGGGCGGGCTGAATCATGTACTCGTGAATCCCCTGGTCCGTGTGGTCCCTCGAGACCGCCTTCGAGATGGTCCTGGCTGTCACGGCGCCGATGTACGCCTTCCTTCCTGCGTCGTAGACCGGCATCCTGGGGTGGTTCGCCTGGCCCATGGCCTTCAGGGCTTCTAGGACGGTCGCGCCGCTGTCGATCGAGACTATCTCTTTCATCGGGGTGACCACGTCGAAGGCGGTCGTCTTGGACGAGGCGAGGGCAGTCCTGAGCAGCCTCCCCGCGTCAGGCTCGATGTGGCCGGCCCTCTCGAGCATTGTGACCACGTCTTCAAACTCGGCGGCCAGGTCGACCTCCTTGTAGCCCGGCTTGCCGACGAGCCTCTCGGAGAGGCTCCGGGCGAAGTTGGTGAGCGGGAGAGCCATCGGAGAAAGGACGGTCATGACGGCCTTCGTCGAAGGCGCGAGGACGACCGACATCCTGAGCGCGTTCTCGATCCCGATAGCCTTCGGGAGGAGGTAGAGCAGCGTCATGATGACGAACGAACCGACTACCGTGTTGTACAGCCAGCCTATGGGACCGAAGAAGTCGGAGAGGATCAGCCCGATGGTGGTAGCCAGGACCACGTTGGAAACAGTGTCGACGAAGGTGGTCACGCTGACCAGCCTTGTCTTCTCGTTGACGATTGCGAGGGCCGCAGCCGCACTCGCGGAGCCGTTCCCAATCGACGAGCTCAGGGAGAACGGGCGAAGGGTGAGGTACGTCGCCTCGACCAGCGACGACCAGAAAGCGAAGAAGACCGAGGCTGTCAGACCGATGTAGACTACCGCCGGGACCAATTCCGGTCGCTATTCACTCCCAGGGGCTCACTCAGCTGACTACCGTTCCTATCTTCTCGCCGTGGATGGCTTTGATCACGCCTTTCGCGTCGGAACCGTTCAGCACAACGAGCCTGACCCTCGACTCGATGAGGTGGTCGACGGCCACGGGGTCCACGATGCTGTGGATGCCCGGTCGGTGCGTCCCCCCGAGTATCTGCTTCATCTTCTCGTAGGTGATCTTGTCGAGCTTCCTGGCCTTCTTGTTGGTCCGGGGGTCGTCGGTGTAAATCCCGTTCTGGTCGGAGGCCTTGACCAGGATGTCCGCCCTCCACCTCTGCGCCACCATTGCGGCTACGGTGTCGGTCGTTATCCCAGGCTTCAGCCCTCCCATGACCGCGACCCTGTTCCGCGCCAGCCGCTGCAGCATGCCGTCGATCGAGGTGGGGACGCTGCTCACGCCCCCGAGCTTCATCGCGACGAGGCGCGCGTTGAGCCTCGACGCGTGGATCGCCACTGTGTCCTGCTGGTAGGGGGACAGGCCCATCTCGGAGGCCGACTTGATGTACTCACGGGAGACCTGGCCGCCCCCGACCACGACCCCGACCGAGTGCCCTTCGGAGTTGAGGTCAGAGACCACGTCGGCGTAGGCGCTGACGACCTTGGCCGACGGCGGCGAGCCGAGGACCGAACCGCCTATCCTGAGCACGGCCTTCATTCTTGCAAAACCTCGCTTGAGCCGGTTCGTAGGGTGATAGGTTTTATAAATGGGTGAGGAAGATTTTCAGTATTCCAATGTCCGCTGCCTCAGGTGACGCGTCCGTTTCTCTGTCCTGACGTAGAGGTAGCTCTGCATTGTCAAAGTCGGACTCAGTGAGGCTATACAAGGTCAGGAAGCTGATCTCGGAGCTCAGCAACAAGGAAGGGAGGGGGACGGAGCTCGTGTCGCTCTACATCCCGCCGAGGAAGCCGATCCACGAGGCGATAGCGAACCTGCGTGAAGAGTGGGGGACGGCCGGGAACATAAAGTCGGACACCACACGGAACCACGTCCAGGACGCCCTCACGAGGGCCATGCAGCGGCTCAAGCTGTACAAGACCCCCCCGGACACGGGGCTGGTCGTCTTCTCCGGGGCGCTCCCCACCAACGGCCCCGGCAGCGAGGTCGTCAACGTCTGGGAGATCATCCCGCCCAAGCCTGTCACCCAGTACCTGTACCAGTGCGACGACCACTTTCACGTCGAGTGGCTCAAGGACATGCTCAGGGAGGAGAAGGTGTTCGGCCTCCTCGCGATCGACTCGAACGACGTCGGGATGGGGATACTCAGCGGGGACAGGCTGGAGGTGGCAGACATCCTGACTTCGGGGATATCCGGGAAGACCCGCAAAGGGGGCCAGAGCGCCCGGAGGTACGAGAGAGGCAGGGAGATGGAGCTGACATACTTCTTCAACAGGGTCGGCGAGCACGCGACCCGCGTTTTCGTGGACAGCAACAAGGTGACCGGGATGATAGTGGGAGGCCCCGGGCCCACGAAGGACGAGTTCCTGAAGGGCGGATACCTCCACTACGAGCTGCAGAAGAAGGTGGTCGCGGTCCTCGACCTCGGCTACTCCGGGAGAGAGGGGATCAGGGAGCTGGTCGAGAAGGCCGGGGACGTGCTGAAGGACGTCAGGCTGGTCGAGGAGAAGAAGCTCGTCCAGAAGTTCCTGTTCGAGGTCAACAGGCAGGGGGGGCTGGCGGTATACGGGCTGCCCCGCGTGATAGAGGCGCTGCAGAAGGCGAGCGCGGACATCGTGCTCGTGTCGGACGACCTCGACATGGCCAGGCTCGACGCCACATGCAAGAAGTGCGGGACTGCGAAGACAGAGACGGTCCCGGCGTCGAAGAAGATCCAGGAGCGCCAGGCCATGGCGTCGACACCGTGCGCGAGCTGCGGCGCGACCGACTACGACGTGGTGGAGAAGGACCTGGTCGACGTCCTCGAGGAGCTGGCGTTTCAGGTCGGCGCGAAGGTGGAAGTGATCTCCGCTGGGACCGAAGAGGGGAGCATGTTCAAGAGCTTCGGCGGCGTCGGCGCGACCCTGCGGTACAGAAGCTAGGACGCCACGACCGTCTGGTTGCTCGGCTGCTCCGTGCCTACCACAGCCACGATGTAGGTTTCGCCGCTCACCACGCTGTGGTTCCCGAGCAGGCTGGTGATCTCACCAGAGAAGGTGAACCCGTGCGACGCTCCCCCTGCCAGCGAGTACCCAGACCCGTCGAGCATTGCCGCGACCTGTCCAGGGGTCCCGTTCAGCAGCTTCAGCGAACCGTCGGACTCCACCGTGAAGATGAATGAGTTCGCAGCGCCCGTCCCCTCTCCTGACTTGCCAGAGGCCGTCGGTGTGACGACTACCATCCTGACGGTGGCCGGGTCAGAGCCTGTGTTGGTCGCTGAGAAGGAGAACGAGCTGGCGGTCAGCGTAAGGCCTGAGATCGTCACCACTTCGGAGTGGCTCTCCCTGAACGACTGGTACCAGTTGCGCCCCTGCAGCGGGAAGCTGCTGCCTACGTTCTTCATCGACTCGTTCACCTCGTCGGTAGGAACCTGGAGGGCCCTCGCGCCCGCTGCCATTGTGAAGCTCGGGCTGGACTCGTTGCCCAGGTTGATGATCGTAGGCTGGATGTCGACCAGCGTGGCCGCGAGGCTCGAAGAGTTGATCTTCAGGCCTCCCACTATGGGGACGGTGAGCCTCCCGTCGCCCGTGGTCGCGGTGTAGTTCTTGCCCATGAACTCGACCTTCACGTTAGAGATGTTGAAAGCAACCAGGTTGTAGGTCAGGCTCGGCACCGTTCCGATGGAGATCGTCTGGCTGAAGTTGACCAGCTTCATGGTGTCGATCGTCCCCTGCCCCGAGATGGTCACCCATCCGGAGTCTCCGAACCCCGCTGCGTGGACGGCTATGTCAGAGTACGTGATGTAGACAGCGGTTACGCCGTCGGGGACCGAAGGGGGGTCAGTGAGCATGACCGAAAGGGCCCCTGAGGAGCGGGTGTTGAGCAGACCCAGCGCCGACCCTGAGAAGATCACGATGCCAGCCAGGACCAGGCCCGAGATGCCGTACGCGGTGGCCTTCGTCCTGAGCCTCAAGCGCGGGTCGCCCGTCTGTGCATGTGAGATATGCCCCGGCCAGCCATTATCAACCAATGTTTTTGAACGTGGGGTTGGAACGAGCCGCGAGCAGGAGCATCCGTGAGCGAACCACCTAGCCGGGAGCCTGCGGGGCCGGCTCCGGTCGAGAAGCGCACCCAGGGGATGGTCGACGCAGAGCTGAAGGGGAACACCCTGCGGGTCTACATATACGCGCTCAAGAAGCGCAAGGTGGGTGTCAGGGAGGTGCAGAGGGCCCTTCTCATGTCAAACCCCTCCCTCGCCCAGTATCACCTCAACAAGCTGAGGGAGCTGGGGCTCGTTTCAGAGAACAATGGCGAATATGAGGTGGCGGGGCAGGTCAAGGTGGACGTCATGAGAGACTTCCTCAGGCTGGGGACGCTGATAGTCCCCAGGTTCGTCTTCTATGCGGCCATATTCACGGTCTTCGCGGGATACCTGACCTTCGTCGGCTACCCATACTTCGGCCTCGTCCCGGTCCTGCAGTGGTTCGCCGCTGCGTTGGCAGTGGCAGCCGCGGCATTCTGGTATGAAGCGATAAGGGCCTGGCGGTCGGCCCCCTCCCCCTGACCTTCACCCGGCCACGCAACCGTTTTATCGGGTAAGCGTGCCCGATACTACGGCGGTTTGTGTTGACCATCAGGATAGGGCTGATCGGGAAGACGAACGCTGGAAAGACCACGCTCTTCAACTCCATGACCCTGCTGTCAGGGGAGGTCTCCAACTACCCGTTCACCACGAAGTCCCCCGAGACAGGGGTGGCGAACGTCGTCACCCTCTGCGTCCACAAGGAGTTCGGGGTCAAGGACGCCCCGGCCAATTCGAAGTGCGAAGACGGCTGGAGGTTCATCCCGGTGGAGGTCACCGACCTCCCTGGCCTCATCAAGGGGGCCTGGATGGGGAAGGGGCTGGGGAACCAGTTCCTGAGCGTCGCCGCGCAGTCGGACGCCCTCCTGCACGTGGTCGACGCCTCTGGGAGCGTCGACAAGGACGGGAAGATCTCAGAGCCCGGGACCGGGGACCCCATGGCCGACTTCGCTGACGTCGAGCTCGAGCTCGTGCTCTGGTACACGAAGCTCTTCACCCAGAACCTTCCGAAGATCTCGAAGCTCTCGAAGACGCCGGGGTACGGCGTCCCGACTGCGGTCGAGGAGGTGATGCAGGGCATCGGCGTGAGGAAGGAGCACGTGATACTCGCAATGAAGGACGCCCTCCTCGACGGCAAGCCATTCGACTCCTGGAACGAGAAGGAGATCCAGAGCTTCTGCTGGTCGCTGCGCGAATATTCGAAGCCGACGCTGCTGATAGCCAACAAGATGGACCTGCCGTCCGCTGCCGAGAACTTCAAGAAGATTCGGGAGAAGTACAAGGGCTTCATCGTCGTCCCCACGAGCGGAGAGGCGGAGCTCACGCTGCGGAGGGCGGAGGCCAAGGGGCTCATCAGGTACATACCAGGAGAAGAGAGGTTCGAGATCCTGAAGCCTCAGGACCTCAACGACGCGCAGAGGAGCGCGCTCGCGTACATACGCAGGAAGGTGTTCGGCGAGTACCTGAGGACAGGGGTGCAGTTCGCCCTCAACTCCGTGATCTTCAAGCTGCTGAGGGAGAACGCGGTGTATCCCGTGCACGACCCCCAGAAGCTCTCGGACAAGAACGGACGGATCCTTCCGGACGTCTACCTGCTTCCCAGCGGGTCGACGGTAGAGGACCTGGCGCGTGACATACACACCGACCTCGTGAAGGGCCTGCTCTACGCCATCGACGTGAGGACCGGGCTCCACCTCCCCACGAACTACGTCCTCAGGGACAGGGACGTGCTCTCCATAGTGTCGACCGCCAAGGAAAGCTAACAAGGGGCCTGAACGGCCCACGGCACCTAGTCGAGCAGTTTGGCCTTCAAGCCGTCTCTGTCTGACCTGGAACTCAGGTACCCGTTCACCCCGCGCTCAAGGCGGTTCTTCGAGGCGGTGCCCCTTGACGAAGCCCTGGCCAGCAGAGACGTCGTCGCCCAGACCAAGAGCAGGCTGCTGAACTCGCTGGCAAGAGAGAAGTACGAACCCACCTTCACAGACGCCGATGTGTCGAGCTTCTTCGCGGGAGCGTTCGTGGCGAGCCAGGACCCGGTCCTGACGTCCAAGTTCTCAAAGAAGGAGGCCGAGAGGGCGAAGGAGCTCTTCAAAGAGGAAAAGCCGAAGGATAAGATCACGGTCATGGCCGAGTGCTTTGGCGTCGGGTTCCAGGGGACCGACGTGGACGACAGGCGGCCCAGCTACTCAGTCCCATTCGAAGACTACCTTTCCCTCGCGTCGAAGTGCGAGCTAGGAAAGAACCCAAAGTGGAAGCTGGCCAGGCAGGAATTGGACAGGGGGGTCATACGCATGAACGACAACATGCTCAACGACCTGTTCGGCGACTGCGCCTTCGCAGTGGTGGCGGACGGCGTCAGGCGACTGCGGAAGGCGCCGCTCCCGAAGCAGCTCTTGGAGGTGAAGAATGACGTCATACAGTACGTGCCTTCGCCGAGGCCCAGGACGAGCAAGGGGTACCTGTACGTGGAGGCCCTCCTAGAGCACCCGGTCTCTGACGGGAGGCACAGGATCACCTGGCTCATCCTTGCCCCGTACCTCGTGAACGTGAAGAAGCTCGACGACCAGGAAGCGATCGAGAGAATCAGGCGGTTCGTGGCCGTTGCGGGAGAGACGAGCGCGATGAGGCGCTTCATAGAGTACAATGTGAGAAGGGCCAAGAGGAACGGCCTCCTCCCACCTACGTTCTCGACGCTGAAGACCGAGCACCCTGACATCTACTGGCTCCTCCCGAAGGAGGTCATCGCCGAGGAATCTACCAGACGCAAAGTCGCGTCGTAGCAATCCGTTGTACGTCGATTCAAGACCGATGGTTTATCGCGGCTACGGCCGGACTTCCTTCGAAGAACAATGGTGTCAACCATAGTCCTGGCCGCCCTCGGGGGCGTGGCAGCTACTGCCACCACCGCAGTGGCGACAGGGGACGCCTCGGGCCTGGCCCAGGCTGCCCACACAGTTCCGCCGGGCCTCCAAGTGGCCCTGTCTCACGTGCCGAGCACATCGCACGCCTTCGAGGTGCTCAAGCAGCACCTCTCGCTCTACGCGGGGACCGGGTCAGCGGGGACTGCGGCGACTGGTGGAGTAGCTGCGGCCATCAGGCACGGCCTGCACCTCGGGCTTGGGAAGTAACCAAGCCCCGCTCTTTTCTTTAACAGGCTGATCCGGGCCCGGTTCTGAACGCAGGTGCGGTACAAGGAGTTCGCAAAGACAGGGAGAAAGGTCTCTGCAGTGGGGATGGGGACCTACTACGACCCGCTCTGGGTCGCGGCAGCTTTCATGGCGTGGCGACGGGGTTCTGAGAGGAAGGTCGACGCCATCAAAGCAGGGCTGGAGACAGGAGTGAGCCTGGTCGACACCGCCGAGATATACAAGTCCGAGCCGCTGGTGGCGGAATCGATCAGAGGGAGGAAGAGGGACGAGCTCTTTCTGGCGACGAAGGTCTGGCCGAACCACCTCCACAGGGACGACCTCCTGAGGTCTTTCGAACGGAGCCTGCGGAGGCTGGGAACGTCCTACATCGACCTCTACCAGGTGCACTGGCCCAACCCGAGGGTGCCCATGCGCGAGACTATGGCAGCCATGGAGGAATTGGTCGGCGCTGGGAAGCTCATGCACGTCGGGGTGAGCAACTTCAACCTCGAGCAGGTGCGAGAGGCGCAGGAGTCGCTCCCGAAGTCGGAGCTGAGCTCGGTCCAGGTGGACTACAGCCTGATTCACAGGAGAGCGGAGAAGGACCTTCTTCCGTACTGCGACAGGGAGAAGATCGCGCTGCTCGCCTACTACCCGCTGGGACACGGCAAGCTCCCGAACGACCACAGGCTCGACCCGGTCAGCTCGAGGACCGGGAGGACCAGGGCGCAGGTCGCGTTGCAGTGGCTCGCAGGTAAGCCCGCCGTCTTCCCCATACCCCGCGCCTCCAGGCCCGAGCATGTGGTCGAGAACGCGGGGGCCGGCGATGGAGAGCTTTCCGAGGCGGACGGAGCCGAACTGGATGCGAAGTACAGGTAATCGCTTATAACGCCGCCGACGCCGGTGGCCAAATCGGCGGGTGAGTGACCTCGACCCGATCCGCCATACAAATCCCGGTGTTGGGGGAGCAGATAGTGAGAAGGACAAACGAAGTAGCGTTGGCGGCAGTGTACGCCGCGTTGTACGTGGCCTTGGTCGCGGTCTTCCCCTACCTTTCCTTCCTCTTGGTGAACGTCAGGGTCGCGAACGTGCTCAAGGGATTGGTGAAGTTCTGGCCTGTCGGCACCCTTGCGGGCAACTTCGCGGCTGTGATAGTCGGAAACTACCTCTTCTCGCCGCTGGGACCTCTCGACGTCGTCCTCTCCCCTGTCGTCTCCACCCTCTTCCTTGCGGTCGCCTACGTCATCGGGAAGAAGACCTTCTTCACAGGGCTCGCTGTCAACGCCCTCATGCTCGGCGTCTACCTCGCCTGGCTGATATCAACCCTGGTGCCCGGCCTGACCTTCGTCGGGATACTGCCGTTCCTCCTGGCCGGTGTCGTCATGAGCGACCTCGCCCTGCCTTACGTCATGTACCGCTCCTTGGCCAAGCTTAAGATTCCACAGCGGAGGGCCGGCGCGTAGCTTGAGCCAACAGCGAAGCGCGGTCAACATGATCTCCGGCGGAGTCGACTCGGTCACCGCGGCCTACTACGTCAACAAGGAGCTGAAACCGAAGAACCAGCTGCTGATCTTCGCCAACTACAAGCAGAGGACCTACGACTACGAGGAGTTCTGCATCAAGCAGGTCTCGAAGCACCTCGCGGTCCCGCTGAAGATCATAGACCTGAGGTGGCTCGGCGACATCAGCACCTCGGTGCTGACCCATCCGGAGAAGGAGATCTCAGAGACGAAGGAGGCCGACCTGTGGGACCCGGAGAAGGCGAAGCAGCGGATCCTCAGGTGGTGGGACCCCTGCAGGAACGCGATCCTGCTGCTCGTGGGCCTCTCCCACGCCGAGTCATTCTACATCTCGAAAGGGGAGCGCTACGACGTCTACATCGGCATACGCAGGGAGACCCCTGTGGCCATGAAGGACAACACCCCGGAGTTCCTGGAGGAGATGAACCGGGCTGCCGAGCAGGCGACGCACCACGGCGGGTACAGGCTCCTCGCCCCCCTGATCACCTACGACAAGGACAGGGTGGTGGAGCTGGGGGAGAGGCTGGGCGTCCCATGGGAGTACACGTACAGCTGCTATTCGGGGTACGGTTTCAAGAGTGTAAAGGGTCGAAAACTGCCTGTCCACTGCGGACGCTGCTCGAATTGCAGGCGCCGGAAGCTCGCTTTCAGGGACGCTGGGGTGAAGGACCCCTCGATCTACGCCCAGTGAGACGCTCGTCTCACGTCAAGATCTTCTGAAACCTTCTTAACCTAATATACTCTCATGTGGGACAGCCTGCATTCGTTTGCAGCCACAGTTCTCGGCCAAGCTCGAGGCCACTTCATGGGACCCCAAGCTCGAGGCCGAAATGCGACAGACGTGGGAATTTGAGAGAATCTTCGACTTCAAGCCATCGAACAACAAGAATCGCAACTTCGTGATGGACACGCCGCCCCCCTACCCATCCGGGAAGCCCTGGCACCCGGGCGCTCTCACCCAGTACACCCAGATCGACATGACTGCGAGGGCTGCGAGGATGCGCGGGCTGAACGTCCTGTATCCGATAGGGATAGACAGGAACGGCCTCCCGGTCGAGATATTCGCAGAGAGGAAGTACAGGGTCCAGATGAGAAAGACCCCTCGGGAGGAGTTCATCAACCTCTGCAAGCACGCCCTGGACGACCTCGAGGCCTACATGATCGGCCTCCTGAAGACGCTCGGAATCTCGGGGGACTACTACAACAAGTACAGGACGGATTCGGAGGAGTACAGGAAGCTAACCCAGTGGTCCTTCATCGAGCTCTGGAAGAAGGGGCTGGTGTATCTCGCCAACAGGCCGAACAACTACTGCGTGGACTGCAACACCACGATAGCTGACGCAGAGATCGAGTACGAGGAGCTCCCCACGTTCCTGGTCACGAACACGTTCAAGGTGAAGGACAGCAAAGCCGAGCTGTCGGTCGCGACGACCAGGCCCGAGCTGCTCGTCGCCTGCCAGATGCTGGTGGTGAATCCTGCCGACGGCAGATACAGGAAGCACGTGGGGAAGACCGCGATCGTCCCGATCTACAACAGGGAGGTGCCCATCAGGGCGCACAAGAGCGTCGACCCGAAGTTCGGGAGCGGCGTGGTGATGGTCTGCAGCTATGGCGACTACAACGACGTGATGCTATTCAGGGAGTTCAAGCTCAAGGAAATCGTCGCAGTGGACCTCGACGGCAAGATGATGGCGGTGGCAGGCAAGTACGCAGGCGTGCCCGTCAAGGACGCGCGCTCGCAGGTAATCCAGGACCTCCAGGAGATGGGGGTCGCGACGAAGGTGGAGCAGATCCAGCACAGGACCCCGCTGTGCGAGCGGAGCCACACCCCCATCGAGATCGTGCCGATGGAGGAATACTACCTCAAGCAGCTGGACTTCAAGCCCGCGCTGAGGAAGATGGCCAAGAGGATAGAGTTCCATCCGGCGATGCACCGGCAGATACTGCTCGACTGGATAGACGTGCTCACCACTGACTATCCTATCTCGCGGCGCAGGTACTACTCCACGGAGATCCCCGTCTGGTTCTGCAGCAAGTGCAGCACCCCCCACCTCCCGAAGCCCGGGGTCTACTACAGGCCCTGGCGCGACGAGGCGCCGTTCAAGAAGTGCAAGAAGTGCGGGAACGCGAGGTTCGTCGGCGAGACGAGGACCTTCGACACCTGGATGGACTCGAGCCTGTCCCCGCTCTACGTCACGAAGTACATGAAGAACACGAAGTTCCACGCCCTCACCTATCCTGCCACCCTCAGGATGCAGGGCAAGGACATCGTGAGGACGTGGCTGTACTATACGCTCCTGAAGTCGTACCAGCTCACAGGGCGCGAGCCGTTCAAGCACGCCTGGGTGGGCGGGCTGGGGCAGGACTCCCAAGGAAGGGCCATGAGGAAGAGCCTCGGCAACTTCGTCGACCCGGAGCCCATCTTCGTCAAGTATGGAGCGGACGCGTTCAGGTTCTGGGGCGCGTCGGAGGCGGGGCTGGGATACGACTTCCGCTTCAGCGAGGAGAGGATCGCAGGGGCGGGGAAGTTCCTGACGAAGCTCTGGAACACGTGCAGGTTCATCAGCTCCTTCCCTGTGCCGGAGACTGCCGAGCTCACCTGGACGGACAAGTGGATGCTCAACGAACTCGGCAAACTGACCCAGGAGTGCGTCGCGGCGTACGAGCGCTTCGACGTGTTCACTGTCGCGACGAAGGTGAGGGAGTTCCTCTGGAACGTGTTCGCGTCAAACTACCTCGAGATGGCCAAGGGGAGGGCCTACGGAGACGGAGCCACCAAGGGCGAACAGGAGGCCGCATGGTACACTCTGCACACGGTCGTCAGGAGCATGCTGCTCCTGCTCGCGCCGGTCACCCCCTACCTGACAGACTACGCCTGGAGGAAGCTCTACGGAACGCAGAGCGTCCACCTCGAGGCATTCCCGAAGCCTCAGCGGTTCGACATCAGCGAGAAGGTGAGCCAGAGCATAATGGAATTCAACGCGCAGGTATGGAAGACGAAGAGGGACAAAGGGCTCGCCCTCAAGGACCCCATAGCGGCAAGGATCCCAGCGAACCTCAAGCACTTCGAGAAGGACCTGGTGCGGATGCACCACATCACGAAGTAGTTCGTCGTTTGCAGTAAGCCTAACCGTCGTTTGCTGTATCTTAAATAGCGAAAGGCCTCGCTCGGCCAAGTTGCAAGTAGCCGTCGGCTCTGCGCGCTGCATCTGGTGTTCGGCGCCACTTGACCCCGCGAACCAGATCGAACTCGCGTGGGCCACCTGTTCCCGATGCCTGTACGCAACGACGAAGTAGAATTCAGCTGCCGCCGGAAATCCGATCGTACTCCGCAGATTCCAGTCTGACCGAAATCGAGGAGGCGTTCTCCTCTAGGTGGGAGACGTTTGCCGCCTTGGGGATTGCGACGACCTGCTCATGGCGGGTCACCCAGTTGAGCATGGCCTGAGCTGGAGTCATGTGGTACTTCTGCAGGACCGCCCCGGGAACGGAGCCGGAGATGCGGCCCCGCGCCAGAGGGCTGTAGGCGATCAGGGTGATCTTCTCCCTGGCGCAGTAGGGCAGAAGCTCGGATTCGACCTGCCTGTTCTCAAGCGAGTACTCCACCTGATTGGAGACCACCTCGTGGCGGGACAGAGCCGCTCTGGCGCCCTCTGTCTCCCTGACGCTGAAGTTGCTGACCCCTATGTATCTGGTGAGACCATCGCTGGCGAGCTTCTCCATCGCTGACATAGTCTCCTGGATTGGAACCTGAGGGTCGGGCCAGTGGATCTGGTACAGGTCGACGTAAGAGACCCCCAGCCGCTGGAGGCTCGCCCTGCACGCGGCGATGACGTCGTCATGGTGGAGGTGCCCAGGGGCCACCTTGGTGGCGATGAAGACCTTCTCCCTGACGCCTTTGATCGCGTCCCGCACGATTTCCTCCGACCTCCCCGAGGAGTAGGTCTCCGCAGTGTCGATCAGGTTCATTCCCAGCTCTATCCCCCTTCTGAGGGCCGCCACCTGGCTCTGGCGCTCTTCCGGGGTGTGATAGGCGCCGAACCTCCAGGTTCCCATGCCTAGGGTTGAGACCTTCTCCCCCGTCCTTCCGAGCGTGCGGTACTCCATGGTGGGGAGGTCGATTGCCCAGCTTTAGACATTCACGGCGAGAAAGGTGATAAACCGAGCTCGGACCGAGCAGTGGCGTGCCGCGGTAGCTCAGCCTGGCTAGAGCGTGTGCCTTGTAAGCGCAAGTCATGAAAGCACAAGGTCGAGGGACCGAAATGCCAGCGAAGAGGCACGGAAAGCCCTCCCGCGGCTCTTTTCACATGCTAGCTGCCGCTCTTCCTGAGCACTTCGAAGACGTCGCGGATCGTGGCTGCGAGATACGGGCCGTACTCCTCGTCGCTGAACTCGACGACGTCCACCCTGCCTGTCGCTGACGCGACCTTGTAGCTCAGGAGGTGGTAGCAGGTCTCTTCCCTCCCCCCGAGGACTCGGAAGTAGAAGTTGCTGCAGGAGCAGTACGGCTTCTCGGGGTCGATGAACTCGTCCCCCAGCCGCCCCACGACCGTGATTACCCTCCTTCCGCTCGGCAGGAACCTGCACTCCTTGACTCCGCCAGCCAGCACTGCGTCCACCGCCCTGTCGAGCTTCGTCCCGTACTTCTCGAACCCGGGCAGCTTCCCCTTGATGGCCTCTCGCTCTTCAGACATGCTCTCGCCTGGGGTCGACGAACTCTGAAAGCGAGCTCTGGTCTTCGATGCCGGTCAAGCCTGAAACGCGGACGCCCGCCCTCCTGTAGTCTTTGCCGATCGATGCGCTCAGCTCCTGGAAGAGCTCGAGCGTGGCGTCCCGGAGCGCCGCGGCGTCGCCGACCGGGGCGTCGAACGTCTTGCTCTTCGTCTTGGTTGACAGGTCGGTGAGGATGCCTATGGCTGTCACCGTCCTGCAGGACTTCTTCGAGGCGACCAGCTTGCCGTGGATGTGCTCAATCCCATCCGCAAGCTGAGATAAGACATCCTGTGGGTCTCTGGTGTCGCGCTTCAGGGTCACGATGCGGCTGAACTGCGTCGGCTCCAGCCCCGCCACTACCGGGTCGTCGTCCGTGCCCGTGGCTGCCGCGAGCAGGTAGGCGCTCAGCTTCCTCCCGAAGCGGACTTCGAGGTCAGACGGGGAGGCCTTCGCAAGCTCCCCCACCGTCCTGACTCCCATCTGTTCCAGGGCGGATGAGGTCTTGGGGCCGACGCCGTAGAGCTTCGACGCCGGAAGAGGATCGAGGACGCTCGCGGTCTTCTCCGGGACGATCACTGTCAGCCCGTCCGGTTTCGCCATGTCAGATCCGAGTTTGGCTACGACCTTGCTCCGCCCCAGCCCCACGGAGCATGTGAGACGTTCGCTCGCGAGTATCGACTCTTTGATGGACTCCGCGGCCTTCCTGGCCCTGCCGTAGTCTCCTTCCGTGGAAGTGGTGATATCGAAGAAGGCTTCGTCGATGCCCGTCGGCTCCAGGACGTCCACCTTGTGCTCCAGGAGCTCCATTATCCGCCCCGAGACTACTTCATACTTCTCGTGGTTCATTCTGATTATCGCTGGGTCACTTCCGTCGAGTCTGTTCTTGGCCTGGACGATGGGCATCCCGGAGTGCACCCCCAGCGCTCTTGCCTTGTAGTTGGCGGTGCCTACCACCCCGCTGTCTTCGGTCCTCCCGGAGAAGACGCAGACGACCACCGGCTTTCCCTTGAGCGAAGGGTCCTCGACCTCTTCGACCTGGGCGTAGAAGTAGTCGAGGTCGATGTGGCCGATGACTCGCGGCAAGGACGTGGCCGCTCCCAGCCCTTCGGTTTAAGGCGTTCTTGAGGAGGCGTCGGAAGTCTTGGCGACGCCACGCTGGATGCGCGCCGAGCTCAGTGTCGCTACTTCGGCACCTGCGCGAAGATCCTGAGTCCGCTGAGGTCGTCTGTGTTCGGCTGCAGGGCAGAGGCCAGTTCCCTGAACCATCGCTCCGGCGCGTAGGCCCCCTCCTGCCAGTACCCGACGCTGAACCCGAACAGCCGGTTGTTCCGGTAGGCGGGGGAATTGAGGACCTCCGGATACAGGGACGAAATATGTTGAATCGACGGCCTCACCATTGTGAACACTATGACGTCTGCCTGCCCCATCTTGTCTCCAATCCACTCTCTCGAAGTCTCGACGCTCCCGGACGCCTCTGGTTCCGGGGTCATGACGGAAGACCCCAAGCTCGAGACGGCCTGCGCCACCCATGAGCCCCCGCCTGTCGCGAACTGGTATCCCTGGAAGTCGGCGAACCACAGCACCTTTCGCCCTTCGCTTCTCATCTCGGACGTGGTGCGACCGATGTCGTCGGCGATTCCACTGACGACCCGCCGGGCTTCGGCCTCGACGCCGAAGAAGTAGCCGATGAACTCGATCCATTTGATCCTGTCAAGCAGGCTCGATTCATACCAGGCGTCGATGGTCGCAAACGGCAGGCCGTAGTGACGCAACGCCCCGGCCAGCGACGGATTGTCGTGGGGGAATGCGAAGGTGAATATGACGTCATACTGCATCTTCCTCAGGTCTTGCAGGCTCGCGGCGTTCTGAATCTGGCCGCTCCTGAACCTGTCTACGAGCTCGGGGAGGACGAGATGCGCCTCCTGGGCGCTGACGATTCCGACGAACCTGTCCAGTATCTTGGTCGTTTCGCTGAGCCGCAGGGCGAACGCGAGGGTGATCGGCGAGCTGGCGACCGCTCGGCGGGCTGGACGCTGCAGGATCAGGTCAGCCTTGGCGGCCGACGGCCTGGCCCCGTCGTAGAGGAGTATGCGCCTCCCCAGAGCGTCTGTAAGGCTCAGTTGCCCGCCACGGGCCGGGCCGACAAGGAAGTTCGCCAAGACCGGTCACGAAAGTGGGTGGGACAGGATAAGCCTACCTCGCACCGTGCCGGGACTTCAGGTGCTGCGAGAATTCAGCCACGCCCTTGAATGACGTCCCGCAGCAGGTCAGTCTCTCTGGCCCGTGGGCGATTTCGACGTGCATGGCATACGCCTTCGTCTCCTGAAAGCCGATCCCACAGCAGCTGAGCTTCGCTCCTGGCAAACCCTCCACCGGACGCTCACTCAGGCCCATCAGCATTTGACCTCGCCGTGTAATTTGTAACAATCTGTGTTATCCAGCCGGACGGTCGCCCGGAAGCGTACCGACGTCGGCGTTGGAAGACCTCGCAACGCAGATATAACGACCTGAGGCCCGCAGCCGCGAAGGGTTTGGCCCAGGCGCGGAAGAGCGTCATCAGGTCTTTCAGGCTTGACGAGTCGGCGCTTCAGAAGCTCGAAGAGGAGGCGAAGAGGAGGAACGTGAGCACCAATACGCTGCTGAATCAACTCGTCTCCAATTTCGTGAACTTCGACAGGTTCTTCGAGAAGCTCGGGATGATGAAAGTAGCTCACCCTTTCTTCAGCCACCTGCTGCAGTCGGCCTCCGAGGAGGAAGTCATCAACGCGGGGCGGGTCGCGGGGAGGGACGTGCCCAAGGCCATCATCTCGGCCAAGGATGGAGCAATCACGCTGCATGCTGCGATCGGCTTCCTCAGGATGATGGGAGACTACGCGAACCTCTACAAGTACAGCGAAGTGGGAGAAGAAGGGACGAGGACGCTGACCCTCATGCACGAACTGGGTCCCAAGGGCTCGCTCTTCCTCATACACTACGTCGGAGGGGTGCTCGAGCTGTCAGGGGTGAGACCCAAGTACTCTTCCACAGACCATTCTGTCACGATCGAGTTCTGACGCCTATCCCGGCGGTCCGGTGTTACATCCTGTTATACGACACTACGATTTACACGTCCTCGTAATATACGAAACTCGCTGGCCTCGCGCTGAATACGATTTGAGCAGGAGTAGATTCGCAATATCGAACACAGTCTTTGCGTCAGTGACCATCATCTTGCTGATCGTCGCCGCAAGCGGGTTCGGTCTCTACGCTACGAAGCCGAGCACGACCGCGACGACCACATCCACGTCGGTCGAGACGACCACGGTGACGAACCGGTCGGCCTGGTCCGAAACAGGCGGCCTCTACAACGGACAGGTTGTCACCTTCATCTATCCGCGCCAGTACGCGTGCACCCCCGGCCTACTGACATTCTTCTCCAACCAGACCGCGGCCGCGTCCAAGACAGGATGTGAGGTGGGCGCAGGCAACAAGACGGCCGAAGCCGGAGCTGTCCCATTGTGGGTGATCGTCCCTGCATATGCGGGCCTCTCGATCTTCGGCGTCGGAGCTCTCGGTGCTTCCCAGCAGGGGTACCCCACGTTCGACAACCAGACAGTACTGACGGACTGCGGCGCGAGCGGGACGCCCTCCGGCTGCCCCGACCACCCCTTGCTGCTGTATTCGCCTTTCTTCACTGCTGTGGAACAACATCTCGGAATCACCAACGGGTATGGCGGCCTGCCTGAAGGCGTGCTGCCCACCCCCGCCCACGACCACCTGATAGACTGCTGCTTCCAGGTCATACCTTGGTACACCATCGTTGTCCTGAACTTCGACCCCAACATCCAGCCGAACCCGGTGACAGGCCAGTGCTCGCAGCTAGTGCCTTCCAATCTGACCGACGCTACAGCCAATTGCCTCAACAGCTTCTCGGCACTGTCCAGCGCGCTGACGACACATGATTCTGCGCTCGCCCAGACGAACGGGAAGAACCCGATCTGGCAGACTCTCGGAGGCCCGTCGACCCAGGTCGTCGTTCCTGGTGCGGCCACGACAGTGCAGCTATCCAACGCCAACACGAACCTTTTCGAACACTTCACAGTGAACTCCACCAACTTCTACCTGCGGTACGAAGGATGAGAGGTGCGAGGGCCCGTTTGGGACCGCGTACTCTCACCACCCCCAATTTCAGACAGGACCGCCTCGGAGCACTTGGTCGAGGACTACGTCCGGTTGGTTGTAGCGCATGAGACGTCTTGGAATATCTGCCATCCAGGTTTCCGACAGATGCCCCCAGTGCGCCAGGCGGAAGCTTGTGGAGGACGCTGATACCGGCGAGCTCTCGTGCAGCCGCTGCGGCTTCGTAGTCACAGAGCGAGCCGTCGATCAGGGACCAGACTGGAGGTACTTCGGCGAGGACGAAGGGGACAAAGCGCGCGCGGGCGCCCCGACGTCAATCACGTTCAGGGACATGGGTCTCTCGACCGTGATCGGCAATCCGAGCGCCGATGCTTCAGGGCGATCGTTCGACTCGGGAATGCGCAGCACCATCGACAGGCTGAGGAAGTGGGACAGCCGCTCCCCCGCATTCGGAACGAAGGAGAAGAACCTCGGCCTGGCCCTGCCTGAGCTCGAAAAGACGGCCGACAAGCTCGGCGTCTCCAGGGCGGTGAAGGAGAGGGCGGCGTATATTTACAGGAAAGCGCTCGACAGAGGGCTGTGCAGGGGGCGTTCCATAGTGGGAATCTCGGCCGCTGCCCTCTACGCAGCCATAAGAGACACGGAGACGCCAAGGACCCTGAAGGACATAGCGGCGGCGAACAATCTCGAGAAGAAGGACGTCGCGCGGAACTATCGCATCCTCCTCAGGGAGATGGATCTGACGATGCCCGTCGCAGATGCGGTAAGGAACGTCAACAGGATCGCGTCCCAAGTCGGGTTCTCTGAGAGGGTTTCCCGCAAGGCCATAGAGATAGTGAGAATCACGCAGGAGAGGGAGATCTCGGTCGGAAAGTCCCCGATGGGCTTGGCAGCGGCGTCCCTCTACCTTGCGGGGGTCATCGAGGGAGAGATCAGGACTCAGAAGGATCTTGCAGACGCTGCCGAAGTGACTGAGGTCACTGTGCGCAACAGGTACAAGGGGCTGCGCGCTGACCTCGGCGAGCTGTTCGGCCTCGCGGAGACCGACCCCCCTCGCGGCTACGTCTCAAGCGAAGCCTCTCCGCTGACCGGCTAGGGCTTCCCTCTGTCCAGTACTTCCACGGTTGCGCCTTCGCGGACGATAAGACAGAGATCGTCGCTTTCGTTTATGGCGGAGTAACAGCCTCTTATGGAGAGGACGTTGCCTGTTTCGCCAGTCTCGCACCGCTCGTCCCCGACTAGGCGCACCTTGATCGAGCCTGTGTCGTCCCGGATGACGGCGTCCCTGAGCATGTAGGTGACGGGTTCGAACGTTCCGAAATCCAAGCCCATGAACCGTTCATAGGGCTCGGAGGATTCGACGACCTCGCCTACCACGTCTAGGCTGCGCTCGCCCTCCTTGATTTCGGCTATCTTCACTTCAGTGTTCGGCGTCGATGGAGCGTGATGCCATAAGAATGGTTCGTTGCAGAAGCCCGTGCGCCTGCGGAGGCACGGACAGAGCCCCAGACCCGGCTCCCCAGGTCTCCCCCAAAGAATTACGGGACTAGGTATATGGTTCTCCGCTTCCCGCTAGCACTCGACCAGAAGTTGAAGTCCTTGGAGACGTTGACGATGGAACACGCCCTGCTGGGCAGGGGCCTCGGCGCCCTGGAGATAGTGGCGCGGATGGAAAGAGACGGGGTGCCAGTCCCCGAAGAGACGACAAGGCGGTTGCTCGCTTTCTTCGAGACGTTCGGGGACAGGTATCATCACATCAAGGAGGAACACGTGCTGATACCCCGCCTTGAAGAAGGGTGCGGGTCCAGGGCGAGATGCCGTTCAGGCGCAATGATCGGCGAAGTGCTCTACGAGCACGAAGTGGGCAGGAGGCTGCTCGCCAAGCTCCAGCTGGCCGCGACAGGCCTGGGAAAGGGGGCTGGCGCCAGGGAAGCGTTCGCCGTCATGGCCGACGACTACATCGCGTTCCTTCGGAACCACATTGTCAAAGAGAAGAACCGGCTGCTCCGTTCGGCTTCTTGGAAGCTTCCGGAGGAGGACGAAGCGCTCCTGAAGTCGTTCGACGAGCACGCCCAGAGGGAGGAGATTGGAGCGACGGCGCGAGAATTCGCGGCCGAAATCGACGGCATCCTGGCCGAGCTCTCGATCCGCGTCCCCGCCCCGACTAGGCGCGCATATTCGAGGGGTTCGATACCGTATCACAGAGGAAGGAACGTCGGACCCATCACCTTCTGACAGGTTCTCGCAGTCTCGCAGCAGCACGCCGGCTACCTGTCTGGCTGGATCTGTTCTAGACGCCTGACCTGGGCTGCGGGAGCCTCCGCTGGTAGGCTCTCCACCCGAGGTAACCCTTCAAGAAGAAAGCGAACAGGGCGAGGCCGACTGCAAGGATTATCACCCCGCTCAGGAGCAAGAGCCCACTGCTCGCGAACAGGTCGGCGACCAGAATGATTGCGCCGATCAGAGTCGACGTCCTGGCGCTGAAATAGAGATCTGCGCGGTTTCCGTCGGACTCGATATAGCGGCCGAGTCCCCCCCTCGTCTGATCTGTCATGCTTCTCCCCTCAGATGTCGGCTTGCAGGTCTTCGGGATTGGAGCCCCGCCCTATCTCCCCGGCTGATCTTCCTTCGTCTTCCGGCCTCTCGCAAGTAGCGAGGGGGGCGGCTGATAGTCCCCCGGCACTGACCTGAAGGCGACGTTGAACCTGTTCCATCCGTTGATGGCGACCACGGCCATGGTGAGGTCGACCAGCTCCTTTTCGCTGAAATGCTCCCGCGCCTCTTCGAACACCTCGTCCGCTACGCCTTCGGCAACCAGCGTGACCGCCTCGGTCCAGCCGAGCGCCGCCCGCTCTCTGGGGGTGTAGAAGGGCGTCTCTCTCCAGGCCGAGAGAGAGTAGATTCGCTGCTCGGTCTCTCCTAGCGCCCGAGCGTCCTTCGCGTGCATGTCGAGGCACCACGCGCAGCCGTTTATCTGAGACGCGCGGATCTTGATCAGGTTCAGGAGGCCGGGCTCCAACCCTGTGGAGTCGACGTATTTCTCAAGGCCCAGCATGGCGTCGTGGACGCCTGGGGAGACCTTCCCGTAGCTCAATCTTGGCTTCATGGGACTGGAATCGTGCCGTTCCGGTTCTATAAAACATGCGCCGAAGAGTTTCGGGGTACGGAGTGGCCGCGGCTGGCGCAGGGAAGCCCGCACCCCGAAGGATTTTGGGGGAGAGCATAAGCGGGTTCCATGCCGACTGGTTCGGCGGATGGAGTTCTTTGGGAAGAGCGAACCCTCGTCAGGAACCTCGTAGCCGGAAGGCGCCGAACGAGAGGGTCGTCTATGCCGTAGGGCACTCGACAAGGCCTGTCGCCGCGTTCATCGACATTCTGAGAGCCCACGACGTAGACACGCTGGTCGACATACGCACCATCCCAAAGTCGAGGCACAACCCGCAGTTCAACGGCAATGACCTTGCGCTTTCGCTCTGCTCGGCAGGAATCGGGTACATCCACCTCAAGGAGCTAGGAGGCCTTCGCCGCGCGGTCAAGGGTTCGAAGAATACCGGGTGGCGCAATGCGAGCTTCCGCGGCTTCGCTGACTACATGCAGACAGAGGAATTCGGAGCGGGACTTGAGAGGCTGGTCCGGCTTGCGGAGAGGAGGCGTGTCGCCATAATGTGTGCCGAAGGGAACCCCTTCAGGTGCCACAGGTCGTTGGTGGCCGACGCGCTCACGGTGCGCGGCGGAAAGGTGATCCACATAGCGAGCAGGGGGGAGGGCAGGCCTCACAGGCTGACCCCGTTCGCCCGCGTGAGCGGGACGAGCCTCTCATATCCTGCAGAAGCAGCCGAACCCAGAGCACGCACGACCGGCCGGTCGCACCCTGCTCGAGCCTCGTGAACGAGCGTCCCCGACCCCGAAAATCTTCGGGCCAATCCATAACCGCAGAGACATGAGCGAGGGTGGCTGATGTCTACCCAGAACGGGGACCAAACGGAGATTGACGTCAGAGGCCTGCCGCCGCACGAGAGGCACGGCAGGGTGGTTGAGCTCTTCGAAGCAATGAAGCCGGGAGAGAGCCTCTCTGTGGTGAACGACCACGAGCCTGTGCACCTGGTGGCGTTCATGAAGCACGAACGCAGGGATTTCGACGCCAGCGCGTACCGCGCCTTCGAGAGGGCTCCTGGCGAGTGGGTGGGCGTGTTCACGAAGCGTGCGGGATCTCCCGAAGGGAGGACGGGCCCGGTGATGACGAGCTTCGAGAAGGAAAGGCAGTACAGCGACTCGGCCTTCTCCCCTGTGCCTGTGTATTCGACCCCCTCATATCGGGTCCTCATCACTTACATCAAGGCCGGACAGTTCATCCCAGTGCACACCCCTGGGATCGACCTGATCTTTGTAGTCCAGTCCGGGCGAGGCGTTGCGGTCGCTGGGGACGAGAAGCGCGAGATATCCCCCGGGGACATAGTCATAGTGCCCAGAGGGGTCAGGCGGGGCATATTGGCGAAGACAGACATGGAAGCTCTGCACGTCGTCTCACCCCCTCCCGGGGACTTCGACCATGAAGAGGTCTCGCGGAAGATCGCTGCTGGCACCTTCGAATAGGCGCTGAGGCGAGACACAGGATGCCCAGGAGCATGGCCCTCCCCTTCATGGGAGCGTCCATCGCCTTCATGCTCCTCGCGCTGACCGTGGGTATCTTCCGTCTCATGGCCCAGAGCGGGACAGGCCCGGTGGTGCTTGGGGACCTCTTCGCCCTCCATCCGCTGTTGATGGTCTTCGGCTTCATCGGAGGGATCATCGTCACGGAGAGGATAGCG
Source organism: bacterium (assembly GCA_027310575.1). Classification (GTDB taxonomy): domain Archaea; phylum Thermoproteota; class Nitrososphaeria; order Nitrososphaerales; family Gagatemarchaeaceae; genus UBA183. The sequence goes on from DAIDAO010000013.1 coordinate 52,580, forward strand.
GGGGTCGAGCTCCTCCCGCACACCAAGCAGACGCGGCTTTCACTCGCCATACCGCCCGTCATCTTCGGAGGGATCGCGATTGAGACCGCGGGCTATCTCCTCGGGCTCGCGGAGCTCCGCTACGTCGGCGCGGCGCTCCTGGTGGTTTCCAGCCTTCTCTTCCTTGCGCTGCTGCGCTCCTTCCTCTCGATCGGGCGAGAAAGGGTGTCGGTCGTGTTCATGATCGTGTCAGCCCTGGCCCTGCTGCTCTCTTCCCTGCTCTCCGCCTTCTCTCTCCCTGCGGGGAACGTGGGCTTCGTGATGATCCTTCTGCTCTTCCCCGTCGTCTTTGTGCTCGGCGAGCGGGTGGAGCTGACCAGCCTCGCGACGAAGCGGTCCTCGGCCAGGTTCACACCTGCGCTCCTGCTGGTCTCAGTCGCCGTCGCCCTCTTCGGACTGAACTCGTTCTTCTCAGTCGCCCGCGCAACGGAGTTGGCCCTCGCGGCCTTTGCGATGGTTGCGATCACCTTCGCGTACTTCCTGGCCGCAGAGGTTTCGGCGCGTTCCAAGAGCGTGGTCTCGCCCTTCCAGAAGTATGTCGCCAGCCACGTCGAGCTGGCCTACGTCTGGGGGCTCGCTGGCTCGGCCTTCGGCGTCGCGTACTCCCTGTCCCCGCAGTTCGTGCTGTACGACGCTTTCGTCCATTCGTTCGCGCTGGGCTTCATCGGCCTCATGTTCCTGGCGCACGGCCCGATCATACTGCCGATGGTGACCCGCAGACAGTTCGACAACGCTAGGCTCTCCTTCGTCCCCCTCGCGGTCCTGGTGCTCGCCCTCGTCGTGAGGATCGGCTCTGAACTCGCGTTGCTGTATGGCGGCCCTGGCATGCTCAACCTCGCGGTCGCGGCCTCGGGGTGGCTCGTCCTCGTTGCGGTCATCGCCTTCTTCGCGGAGATCGTCCGCGGGACGAGGGGCGGCCGACGTTGAGGCAGCGCCGCGTCAGCTCGCCTTCTTCCCCGTCCTCCCGAGCAGGGCCGTCAGTTCCCTGATCTCTATCCGGTCGAGGTGCTTTACGGCCTCCTCGATCTTCTGCCTGAGCTTCTCGTCCGCAAAAGGGGACGCCAGCTTGCGGAACTTCTCGGCTGCCCGCTCCCACCCCATGGACCGGGTGAAGAAGCCCTCGTAGTCTTCCCCGGACCTTTCGTATGACCTGCCGTCTCGTAGGCGGACGGTTATCCTGCACGGCATCGCGCCTGGGAACCTGGAGTTGAGCTGTTCGTCGGGGTGAACTTCGACCCTCCTGAGCAGGGACTGGACGTCCTCCCTGACGATCCTCCTGTGCGAATACTGGCGCGGCATGACCTCTCCGTCCAGGAGAGCGGCTGAGAGTATGTACGGCAGGCTGTGGTCGGCCTGCTCCTTGGTCTCTACCAGCTTCTTGTCGCCTTCCTCGCCACCGCCGATTATGTTGTAGGCCACGTCGAAGACCCTCAGGTCGATCGATTCCACGTCCTCGGCCCTGAACCCTGACTCGGCCTGCAGGGCCAGCAGGCATTCTATCGACGACTGTGAATGGACCTCGGCGTTGTATTCCTTCACTATCGTGCGCGTGACGGCTTCGAGGTCCTCCCGCTGCCAGTCGATTTCGAACTTGCCGGCGATCGAGTCCATGAACCCCTTGTTCCCCTCGAAGACCTCGAGGGGGCCGGTGACCCCCTCCGCGGCCATGAACACAGCCATCATTGCGCCGAATGACATGAAGGGGTAGGCGAGCCCTTTCCAGTTCGAGAGCCTCCCCGTCCTGGTCACGCGGAGGGCGTTGAGCGCCGTGCCGCTGACCGCTATGGCGCTCGCAGTGCTGGAGGCGTCGAGCGCGAGCGCCCTGGAGGCGCCCGCAGCCACGGCGTAAGCCCCCTGCGTCGTATGGTCGAACCCCTTCGCCCTGACGGGCGCGGCCTCGCTCATCCTGCACTGAACCTGGTAGGCGACGGCGAGCGCGGTGAGGAAGTCCCTCCCCGAAGCCCCGGCATACTCTGACGCGGCGAGGACCGGCGCCACGTTGTCGCTGGGGTGGCAGGTTTCGGCCTTCGCGAGGAAGCTGTCGTTGAAGTCGAGGTATCGTACCAGCCCCCCGTTGTAGAGCGCCGCCCTTTCCGGGCTGGTCTTCCCACCCCCTATCAGGGTGCAGAGGCGCGAGCCCCCGAAGCGCTCTTCAATCGCATGAATCTTGGCGACGGGCCCTGCGTCCAGCGCGCCGATCGCGCAGCCGAGTGCGTCCAAGACACGAATCTTCAGCTGAAGGACTGCGTCGTCGGAGAGGCGCCCGTACGAAGACGACGAGACGAATCTCGCCATCTCTTCGACTATTGTCATGCGCCTGCTCGGCCTGCCATCGGCTTGCAGCTCTCTGCCGCTTTCGGACGCAGCCTCAGTCGGCGTATCTGATCTTCTTCCCTTCCCAAATCCCCTTATCGCCCCAGAGCCGGGTGCGCCAGGCGGCGAACTCGACGACCTGAGAATGGTCGATGAACAGGTTGACGTCGCGGCCGAAGGTGGTCAGGTACCACTTGAACACAGGAGGGTCGGACGCCTCGAACATGAAGACCTTGTAGCCGAACCTGTCCACGAGCTTCTCTATCACATCCTTCCTCCACTTCTCTGGCGGCAGGTCCTCGGTCAGCCCCTCAGACTCTATCATGATCGTCTTGGCGCCAGCCTTCAGGTGCGCCTTGACCTCGTCCGAGAACTCCTCGAAGTCCCTCATCTTCATGGCCTCGTCGTACCCAGCGATGTGGGTGCCGGCGCCGGCGCCGATCATCATCGATACCTCAGGCTTGGGCTTCATCCCGAGCGTCTGGACGCGCCTGACTATCTCCAGCTTGTCCTTCAGTGGGATGGGGGCCAGGCCGCTGGACACCTCGACCACGTCGAACCCCAGCCTCTTGCACTCTTCGAGGTAGCTGTCGACAGCCTTCTTCCCCTGCACTATCACCCGCTCGACGAACCCGCCCGTCGAGACATAGAGGTCGTGGTCATGGCAGGTCCTGATTATCTCTTTCACCCTGCTCCTGGCAAGGAGCCTCATCGACCCGCCCGCGAACTTGTAGCCGTCGACGTAGTCGCTCCAATCGTCGAGCAGGTCCTTGAGGTAGCCGTAGCTGACCGAGGTGTAGTACGGGCCCCTCATCTCGACCACCCCCACCTGCCTGGGCTTCTTCGGGGGGAGGTCTATCCTGACGAAGTCGAACGCTTTCTTCTCCGCGGGCATGTAACGAGCGGGGAGCGATTGTATTTACTGGTTTCCCCGGTCGTGGCGTCGAGGGCCTTCTTCTGGTTAGGATTCAACCTGAAATATCGGAGACTGCGCGCTCTCTTGAGATGATGGAGGTCAGGCTGGCAATCCAGAACCCGGCGAACTGGGTCGGGAGCATGGCTGAATCCGCGCGCGTCAAGATTGTCGACGTAAAGGAGCGGAAGGGCGTAGTGGAAGACTTCGTGGAGCTCTCGTCGGAGAGCCTCTCGCCCGAAGAGCTCCTCTCCCACTTGAGAAGGGAGGCAGGGGTCCTTTCTGCCGACATGACGAAGGTGGACAGGAACAGGGTGATCGGCATGGTCTCCACCCATGATTGCCCCATATGCTCTACCTTCGCCGGTCTGAACTGCTTCTTCGTTTCTGCGAACTCCTGGGACGACGGGAAGATGGAGTGGAAGCTGTTCATCGGCGGCGACACCGACCTCAAGACGCTCTGCAAGAGGCTTGACGCGAACCACGTCAAGTACGACATCCTGGAGGTCTCGCACCGCGCACAGAAGAAGGA
>DAIDAO010000017.1 GCA_027310575.1 bacterium
TCGGAGAGACGGCGGGACTGGACCTTCGTTAGCAGCCTGAGTTGCTCTCCGGGACGGGCAGGGGCCTTGAAGGCGACCTTGTTGACCCCCAGCAGGGCCACCAGCGAGTCCCTGGTCAGGCCCGTCTCGTACCAGAGGCCCAGGGCAATCGAAAGCACGAGGAGGCCGTGGGCCACGACGCCGCGGAAGATTGTGGTCCTGGCGTAGGACTCGTCGGTATGCAGCCGATTCATGTCTCCGGTGAGCCTCGCGAAGGCCTCGATCTCCTCCCGACCTATTGACCTCGAACCTGAGGTGAACTCCCTGCCCACGTTCATGTCGTCATAGAATAGGCTCAACGAACGCCGACGGGGCCGACGTTCCAAACGGCATTAAATTGATATCCCCCAGGCCCCGCGAGGCCGCTAAGAGGAGCGAGATCTTCAGGTCGAAGGTTGTTTCCGTCGGAGAAGCTGTCTCGACGTTCGTAAAGAACGGCAACTCGGTAGCCTTCGCGAGCTCTGCTGGGAGGATGTCCATCGCGGTCGCCTATGAGATCATCAGGCAGAGGAGAAAGAACCTGATGTTCGCGTCTGCGGGGACCGGAGCCCCGTGTCTCGACCTTCTTGTAGGCGCGAGGGCTGTCACGAGGGCCGAGGTCTCCTTCACCATGGTCTCCTGCTACAACATACGGAGGGCAATAGAGCTGAACGGTGAAGCCAGACAGAAGGGATACAGTTTCCAGCTCGAAGACTACTCCAACCTCGCCATGACCCTCCGCTTTGCCGCTGCCGCGATGGACATCCCGTTCATTCCGACCCGCTCGCTCAGGGGGAGCGACATCGAGCGGCTGAGGACCTTCAAGGGGAAAGAGAAGCTCGCTCTGATGAAGTCCCCGTTCAAAGACCGGAGCACGGTTGTGGTCCTCCCTCCCTGCCGCCCCGACGTGGCGGTGATGCACGCGCACTTCGCCGATGCGGAGGGAAACGTCGTCGCCTACGGGCCGGCAGGGTCCGACGGCTGGGCGCTGAAGGCCGCCAACCACAGGGTCGTGACCGTCGAGAAGGTTGTGCCGAACGAGTTCGTCAGAAAGAACAAGGACGCGACCTTCCTCCCTGGGTTCATGGTCGACGCAGTTTGCGAAGCCCCCTACGGGGCGCACCCCTACGGCCTCTTTGGATTCTATGATCTTGACGAACAGTTCCAGAGGGAGTACGCCCTGCAGTCCAAGACGCAGGAGGGGTTCGACGCCTGGGCCAGAAAGTGGGTCCTCGATCCGAAGAGCAGGGACGACTACCTGGAGATGGTGGGCCGAGACAGGCTGAAAGGGATTTCGACAGGGAGGCTGTCTGCGCTTGCCTGAAGCCGCCGCTCCAGGTCACAGCAGGAGGGAGGCCGCCGTGATCTATGCGTCCAAGTTCATCAAGGACGGAGACGTCGTCCTCGTCGGCCAGGGCCTGCCTGTCCTGGCGGCGCTGTTCGCGAAGAACCACCACGCCAGGGACTGCGTCATCATGCACGAGTATGGAGTCGTCGACCTGGACCCTCCGAGGGCAGTTGAGCTGGCCCACCCCCTGCTCGCCGAGACGGCGACCTACCTTTGCGACATGCTCGACGCCCTGACTTCGTTGCTTTCAAGGGCAGACTGCGCCTTCCTGGGGGCCGCCCAGGTGGACAGGTACGGGAACGTCAACACTACGACGATAGGAGACTACTTCAGGCCCAAGGTCAGGATTTCTGGAAGCGGAGGAGCCAACGACATCGGGAGCATCGTCCGGAAGTCCGTCATAATAATGGACGGTCAAGAAAGGGCGAAGTTCCCCGAGAGGGTAGACTACAACATGACCCCAGGGTACTTCCGCGGGTCGAGGAGCGATCGTGACAGGTTGGGACTGCCCGGCAAGGGGCCCGAGGCGGTCGTGACAGACGTCGGCGTCTACAGGTTCGCCCCTAAGACAGGAGAGATGTATCTCAGCGGACTCCAACCGGGCGCGACGGTTGAAGAAGCCAGAGAGAAGACTGGTTGGAGGCTCAAGGTGGCCAAGGGGGCGGCCGGGGTCAAGCCTCCTACGGCAGAGGAGACCAACCTGCTGCGATCCTTGGACCCGAGGAAAGTCTATCTTCGCTAGGCAAGCGCCCGGCTGCCACCTGCGACTTCCGCGGGAAGCGGGCGCTTCCGCAGCGCTGCGAGGTTATAGTTAAAACAATCAGGGGGGCGCCTCCCAGTCATGGACTACGAGACCATTCAGGTTTCGAAAGAGGGCATGATCGGGACGATTACGCTGAACCGCCCTCAGGCGATGAACGCCCTGAGCAACAAGCTTGTCACTGAGCTCATCTCAGCCCTTGCTGATTTCGAGAAGGACGAAGGGGTGAGGTGCCTGGTGATCACAGGGAGCGAGAAGGCGTTCTCCGCTGGGGCCGACATCAAGGAGATGGCTGGTATGACCGCGGTCCAGATGACCATGACCGGTCACTTCTTCCCCCTCTGGGACAAGGTCGGCAGGTATCCGAAGCCGATAGTCGGAGCGCTGAGCGGGTTCGTCCTAGGAGGAGGGCTGGAGCTCGCCATGAGCTTCGACGTGCTCGTCGCCTCGGAGACGGCCCAGTTCGGGCAGCCCGAGATAGACATCGGGGTGATGCCTGGCGGGGGCGGGACGCAGCGCCTGACGAGGGCTGTGGGGAAGTACAAGGCGATGGAGATGATCCTTACGGGGGAGCGCATCGGCGCCGAGGAGGCGAAGACCCTCGGGCTGGTCAGCAGGGTGGTGCCGAAGGAGTCCTACCTCGAAGAGGCGAAGAAGGTGGCGAACGAGATAGCCTCGAAGTCGCCGGTGGCCGTGAGGCACGCGAAGATGGCCATCAACAAGGCGTTCGAGATGGGGCTCGGCGGGGGGATAGACTTCGAAAGGGAGCTCTTCTACCTCCTCTTTGCATCTGAGGACAAGAACGAGGGGATGAACGCGTTCATGGAGAAGAGGAAGCCTGCGTTCAAGGGGAAGTAGATGCCCTTCGAGACAGTGAAGACCGAGTCGAAGAACGGGGTGCTCTGGATCTCCCTCAACCGGCCTGACAAGCTGAACGCGTTCGACGCGCAGATGGGGGACGACCTGCTGGAGGCCCTTAAGGAAGGTGAGAGGTCGGCCAGCGACAGGTGCCTGGTCCTGACCGGTGAAGGGAGGGCGTTCTCCGTAGGGGAGGACCTGAGCAGCAACAAGACGGCGTACGAGAGCGGTCAGCCGATCCGGCTGGGGGAGGTCGTGAAGAGGAAGTACAACCCCATCGTGCAGAGGATCAGGAAGATGGACAAGCCGGTCGTCGCCGCTGTCAACGGGGTGACAGCCGGCGCAGGGCTCGGGCTCGCCCTCGCGTGCGACCTCAGGGCCGCCTCTGACAGGGCGACCTTCCACGAGGCGTTCATCAAGGTGGGGCTGGCCCCTGACTCGGGGACGAGCTTCTGGTTCACGCGCATACTCGGGTTGGGGAAGGCGATGGAGGTGGGGCTGCTGGGCGAGCCGATAGACGCGAACAGGGCACTCGGACTCGGGCTCGTGAACTGGGTCTTCCCTGACGAAGGCTTCCGCGCGCAGGTCGCGAGGATAGCAGAGAGGCTAGCGAAGGGACCGACGAGGGCAATGGGGCTGACCAAGAGGGCGCTCAACAGGGCGGTCGTCGTAGACATGGACTCCGCTCTCGAGTACGAGATGTACCTCCAGGACATCGCAGGGAGGACGCGAGACCACGTCGAGGGGGTCAGGGCGTTCTTCGACAAGCGGGACCCCAGCTTCACAGGTCAGTAGGCAGACGGCGCGTCAACCCGTGGGCATGTCTTTCACCTTTCTGACAGGTGACAAGAGCACCCATAGGAACGCGAGCGAGCCCAACACGGCCATCACCCCCATGGTGAGGCGGGTGCCGATCAGGTCGCCGACGACCCCTCCCATCAGGCCACCGAGGGGGATCGTCCCCCAGACGATGGTCCTCATCGTGGCGTTCATCCTCCCCTGCAGGGCCTCGGGCACGAGCGCCTGCCTGTAGCTCACCTGAGGTATGTTGTACCAGAGGACGCCCAGGCTGGTAAAGAATCCGACCGCCACCGCGACCAAGAAGGCGTCCGAAGGGACTGCGAAGTAGAACGCGATTGGAGGGATCGAGCCGACTATCGCGCCGACTATTATGGACATTCCGACCCCCAGGGCCCCGATGTAGCGCTTCGAGGTGACAGCGCCGAGGACCCCTCCCAGCGAGCCTATGCCGACGGCGAGGGCGATTGCGGTGAAAGAAAGGGAGAGGTTGACGTTCAGGTACTTCAGGGTGATAGCCCCGAAGGCGTTCGAGAACAGGTTCGAAGTGGCAGTGGTTGCGGCTATGGCGCGCAGCCTCTTGTCTCCGAATACCACGGAGAGGCCCTCGCGCACGTCATGCCAAGTCGACCTACCATGCGCTCCGCCCATCGAAGGCTCCGGCCTCTTTATCCACAGAAGGGAGAGCGAGGAGCTCAGATATCCCAGCACGTCGCCGAAGACCACGAGCGGCGCGGTCAGCACGCTGAGAATCGCGCCGGCTGCGGCAGGACCGGCCACCTGCGCGACCGATCGGCTCGTCTCCAGCTTGCTGTTGGCGTCGACGATTTGAGACTTCTGGACGAAGCTCGGGATGTTGGCCTGATACGCGATCTCGAAGAACACTGTGAGGATGCCGGCTATCAGAGTGATGACATACAGGAGGTTCATGGAGAACCCTGCGAGGCCGGCCGCAAGGAAGACGGCTGGGATGACGAACAGCACCGCGGCGCGACCGAAGTCTGCGATGATCATTATCCTCCGCCTGCGGTGCCGGTCCGTCCAGACCCCGACTAGGAGTCCGAGCACCGGGAACGCGATGAAGTTGAAGAAGGCGAGGAGCCCCAACCCGGTGTCTGAGGTGTGCAGGATGCCGATGGCGATGGCTTGGATCGCGAACGGGGAGAACTGGGAGCCAAAGACGGAGATGGATTGGCCGACCCAGAACTTCATGAAGTCGAGGTCTTTCGTCAGCGAAGCAGGTGTCGCGGGCGCAGCAGGACTGGTCTCGCCCGCCGGAGTTACGCCTGCGCTCAGCCTTTCACCGGTTTCTTGACCAGGGCCTTCGTCATCAGGTCCCGGAGCTCCTTCCAGGAGGTGATCAGCTTCTCGAACTGCTTGTCCGACATCAGGGCCATCTGTGCGAGCTCGTACATCTTGGACTTCGTGAAGAAGGCGACGTCGTCCACCGCTGCGATCTTCTCCTCGAGCTCTGGCGTTACGCCCATCTTGTCCATGTTTCTGTGGTGCCGTGCGACCTTGGCCACGAGCTCATCGTCTGCGTTGATGTTGACCCCCAGCTTGTTCAGGGCCTCGAAGGCTTCCTTGAAGTGCTTCTCAGCCTCTGAGCTGCCGGCCTCCCCGTGGGTGAACTCGAAGACTTCGGCGGTCGCGCGGTTGTAGGTCTCGATCAGGTGGCCGTGGCGCTCCTCCCTTGACACTTCCACGAGCCCGACTTTCTTGAGCTTGTCAATCTGGTGGTACACTGCCTGTGGCGAGAGGACCAGACTGTCCGCCAGCTGGCTGACTGTCATCTCCTTTGCCCGCAGCAGGTAGATGATCTTGCGCCTTGTCTCATCAGCAAGGAGCTCGAACGCTTCCGGGTCACGGACGTACTTGAAGGCCCTCATGGTTAGTAAATCAGGCGTTGGGTTGACATATATCTACTTTGCTCAAACAAGCGAACGTTTTAATACGAGCTTTCCAATGGTGGTTTGGGTGATACCAATGGAGAATATAGATAGCCAAACGTGCGAGCCAGAAGTGTTCTACGTCCACGGGAGCGGGCTGTTCGGAGTCCCACGCGACCGGATGAACGACATCCCGAAACTGAGGGCTGAATTCCACGCCAACGAGGCGAGGCGCGCTAACGTGCTCAGCATGCTCGCATGGGCGAGACGGGCCTGCTGATCCCAGCAAAGAACATAAGCGCCTCACATCGCGCTTCATCGCGTGAGGGACGGGGCGGTCGTAGTCTCTGCCGTACGTACCCCGATAGGGAAGTACGGAGGCGTCCTGCGGTCGGTCCGGCCCGACGACCTGGGCGCCCTCGTCCTGAAGAGCGCGCTGTCCAGGTCAGGGGCTGAAGCATCTTCAGTCGACGACGTTTACTTCGGGTGCACCAATCAGGCAGGGGAGGACAACAGGAACGTCGCCAGGATGGCGGTCCTGCTTGCTGGGATGCCGTACTCGGTGCCTGCAGCGACCGTCAACAGGCTCTGCGGGTCCGGGCTCGAAGCTGTCAACTCGGCCGCCAGGGTGATAGCGGCTGGGGAAGGGGACGTCCTCCTCGCGGGCGGAGTGGAGAGCATGACCCGCGCGCCGCTGGTGATGCTGAAGCCCGAGACCGCGTTCAGGAGGGGAGCCACAGCCCTCCTGGACTCGACCATAGGCTGGCGCTTCCCGAACCCAGCCATGCCTGACGAATACCCCCCGCTCTCCATGGGCGAGACCGCGGAGAACCTGGCCGAGAAGTACAAGATAGGCCGCAGAGCCCAGGACGAGTTCGCGCTGGAGAGCCACAGGAAGGCGGTCGAGGCCACCAGGGCCGGGAGGTTCAGGGACGAGCTGGAGCCAGTGAAGACCCCCGAAAAGCCCGACGGCGTCGGCGAAGACGAAGGACCGAGGGCGGACACCTCGCTCGAGAAGCTCTCGTCCCTGAAGCCGGCGTTCAGGAAGGACGGGACGGTCACTGCCGGGAACTCGTCAGGGATCAACGACGGCGCGGCCGCGCTGGTGCTCATGAGCGAGAAGAAGGCCGCCGAGCTCGGCGTGAAGCCGATGGCGCGGGTCCTGGGTTCCGCCACTGCCGGGGTCCACCCGAGCTACATGGGCATGGGGCCCGTGCATTCGACGAGGAAGCTGCTTTCCCGCCTGGGGATGAGCCTGGACGAGTTCGGGATAATCGAGCTCAACGAGGCCTTCGCCGCCCAGGTCCTGGCGTGCGTCGCTGAGATGCCGGAGTTCGACACCAGGAAGATGAACCCGAACGGGGGCGCGATCGCGCTCGGACACCCGCTGGGGTGCAGCGGCGCCCGGCTCGCGGCCACGCTCGTCCATCAGATGAAGCGGACGGGGACGAGGTACGGCCTGGCCACGATGTGCATAGGGGTGGGCCAGGGTATCTCCACGGCTTTCGAGCTCCTGAAGTAAGTCTTATCACCCGGCGACCTTTCGCAGGCCTCTGATTTGCAAGCAGAGGCGGTGCCAGACTACAAGATGTTCGTCGGGGGCTCGTGGGTCTCCTCTCACTCGGGCGGGAGCTACACGGTCTTCAACCCAGCCAGGGGGCAGGTGCTCGCCCACGTGGCGAAGGGGGACGCGGAGGACGCCAGGGCCGCGGTGGACGCTGCGAAGAGGGCGTTCGAGGACCCGGCCTGGAGGTCGATGGACCCGAGCAAGAGAGGAAGGCTGCTGTTCAAGGTGGCGCAGAGCCTTAGGGAACGGCTGTCGGACTTCGCGAAGCTGGAGACCATGAACAACGGGAAGCCCCTCGGGCAGGCGAAGGGGGACGTCGCGATGGCTGCGAGGCACTTCGAGTACTTCGGGGGCCTGGCCGACAAGATACAGGGGAGCACCATCCCTGTCCCGGGGAACAGGCTCGACTACACGGTGAAGGAGCCTCTGGGCGTCACAGCCCACGTCGTCCCATGGAACTACCCGCTGGTCATGGCGGCCCGGAGCATGGCGCCCGCGCTCGCCGCGGGAAACACTGTCGTGGCGAAGCCTGCGTCGTTCACACCCCTCACGCTCCTGCTGTTCGCAGAGCTCTGCAAGGGGGCCGGGTTCCCGGACGGCGTGGTCAACGTAGTGACAGGGGGAGGGGACGAGGTCGGAGGCGCGCTCATCAGGCACCCGGACGTCAGGCTCACGGCTCTCACGGGCTCGGTCGAGACGGGGATGCGCGTGATGGAGCTGGCGTCGGGCAATCTCTCCAGGGTAGTCCTGGAGCTCGGGGGGAAGAACCCGCACATCGTGTTCTCTGACGCGGACATGGAGAGGGCCGCAACGGCGGTCCTGAACGGGATATTCACCAACGCCGGGCAGATGTGCTGGGCGGGGTCGAGGCTTCTGGTCGAGGCCGGGGTCAAGGAGGCGCTCGTCGAAAGGCTCGTGGAGGGGGCGAACAGGATGAAGCTCGGCGACGGGCTCGCTCCCGATACGGCCATGGGCCCGCTGGTGGCCGGCTCCCAGCGGGAGCGCGTGGCGGGCTACGTCGGCATCGGGACGGACGAGGGGGCCAGGGTGGTGGCCGGAGGGGCGGCTCCGGGCGAGGAGGAGCTGATGCCCGGCTACTTCTACAGGCCGACCATACTCGACGGCGTCACCCAGGGCATGAGAGTCGCGCGCGAGGAGATCTTCGGGCCGGTGCTCACTGTCACCACCTTCGAAGGGCAGGACGACGCTGTGGCGAAGGCCAACGACTCGGACTACGGGCTATGGGCGGGGGTCTGGACGAACGACCTGAAGAGGGCGCACCGGGTGGCGGCAGCGCTCGAGTCCGGCATCGTGGCAGTCAACGAGGAGCCCACGACCTTCCCCCAGACGCCGTTCGGGGGGTTCAAGAAGAGCGGGAACGCGTCGGAGCAGGGGATGGACGCGGTGTCCTCCTACGTCAGGGTGAAGAACGTCTCCGTCAACCTGGACTAGCCCTTCCACGCTTCTTCCTTCTTCCCGGCCCTCTTGTTGGCCCAGCGCGAGAGGTTGAAGAGGTAGGAGGACAGCCTGTTGAAGAAGGGAATCAGCTCGGGGTTCATCTCGTAGGACTTCGAGGCCGTGAGGACCCTCCTCTCGGCCCTGCGGCAGACCGCCCTGGCGAGGTGCAGCGCTGCGCCCGTAGGGGACCCTCCCGGGAGCACAAAGTTGGACAGGGAAGGGAGCTTCGCAAGCAGCTCGGCCGTCATCTCCTCGAGCCTGGCAGTGTCCGCCTGCCCGATCCTCCCCACCTGTTGAGCCCCGTGGAGCTCGCACGCGGCGTCCCCACCGGCGACGAAGAGCATCCGCTGGACCTCCTTCAGGGATGAAACGAGGGCCCTGTCCCTTGCGCCGGCGACGACCACCCCCAGCACACTGTTGAGCTCGTCGATCGTACCATACGCTTCGACCCGAGGGTCGTCCTTCGGGACGCGCCTAGCGCCGTAGAGAGAAGTCTCCCCCGCGTCCCCCTTACGGGTGTACATCGATGTGCGGCCCTGCGTGCGGACTTTTAACGATAGCAGCGCAGCCGCAGGCAGAGAGCCCGCTCCGGGGTAGGTGGGGATTCTTTGGGTCAACCGAATTCGCATCCTTAGCCAACCCTTTTCCAGTCAGAACTTTCTTATTGCAAACACCCAGCACGACGGAGGCGAGCAAAGACACGACTTTCGAGAACCAGGAGGTCCACCTCTTCACTCCGCAGGAAGCGTCGAGGCTCCTCCCTGACATAAAGCCGAAGGTGAAGGAGCTCGTGGAGCGGAAGAGGATGATCGCGAAGCTGCACGGCGAGATCGACAAGTACAACCTTCTGGGCTTCAGGACAGGTGACATCGCTGAGAGGGCCGCGCAGCTGGACTCGCTCGTCGACGAGATGACCAGGAAGATTGCCGAGCTGGAAGACCTGGGGGTGCAGGTCAAGGACCTGGACATGGGCCTCGTGGACTTCCCTGCCGAGAGGTACGGGGAGAGCGTGATGCTCTGCTGGCGTTACGGCGAGTCCGAGGTGCTCTTCTGGCACAAGGCGACCGAGAGCTTCAATGAAAGGAAGCCCCTCGGGCTGCAGATCGTGCAGCCCTAGTCTGCCAGCAGCCGCTTCGCGTTCGACGAAAGGAGCTTCTCCGCGATCCCGGGCTTCAGCTTCTGGGCGAGGCTGGCCCGAAAGTCCTCCATCCAGTCCTTCTGTCTCAACATCGGATAGTCTGTGCCGAAGAGGAACCTGTCCTGGAGTATTCCGTTGATGTACGGCATTATGCTCTGCGGGAGGTACCTGGGTTTCCACCCGGAAACGTCGATGAAAACGTTCGGATTCCGCAGGGCAATCGCTATCGCCACGTCAGGCCAGGGCCAGCCGAAGTGGGCCATTACGACCTTCAGGTCGGGGAAGCTCTGGCAGACCTCGTCCAGGAGCTCGGTCTTGCTGTACTTGATCTCGCAGTCCCCCAGCCCCGTCGTGCCTGTGTGGAAGAGGATGGGCAGCCCCTCCTCCTGGCAGAAGTCGTAGATCGGGTACATCAGGCGCCTGTCGTTCAGGTAGACTGAATTGGCGCTGCTGTGGATCTTCAGCCCGCGCATCCCCAGGCTCTTGACCGCGCGCCTGAGTTCCCTCACTGACCCCTTCCCCGCGTTCGGATCGACCCCGGCGAACGGGATGAGCCTGTCCTGCGACCTGCTCGCGATCGCGGCGACGTCGTCGTTTCTCAGCGTGTAGTTCCTGAAGGCTGGGTTCCGGGTCGCGTGGGTGTCCTGGCCGAGGATCACAGCCTTAGCCACCCCAGCCTCGTCCATCTCCTCGAGGAGCTGCCCGGTGGTCTCGGGGAGCTTGGCCACGTCCAGCCTGAAGAACCCGCATGCTTTCATTATCGGCCCGTTCTTCTTCATGAAAGCCCTGGTCCACGGGTGGACATGGACGTCGAAAGACAACTCCCGGCTGCGGCCTCCTGACCAATCATTAACTTTATTGGGGAAGAACAACCGCAGCGCCCCATGAAGTCGAGCACTGCCGAACTCTTCACCGGTCAGCGCGCGCCCGACTTCGAGCTCCCCTCGTCGTCTGGGAAGCCGGTCAGGCTCAGCTCCCTGAAGGGCAAGCAGGTCGTCCTGTACTTCTACCCGAAGGACGACACCCCCGGCTGCACCATCGAAGCGTGCGCCTTCAGGGACAACCTCCCCAAGTTTGGCAGGATGGACGCCGTGGTACTCGGCGTCAGCTCCGACTCCCTCGACTCGCACGCGAAGTTCATCGACAAGTACTCCCTCAACTTCACGCTCCTGAGCGACGAGGACCTGGTGGCGCACAAGCTCTACGACACGTGGAAGCAGAAGAACAACTACGGGAGGACGTACTGGGGGACCGAGAGGTCGACCTTCGTCATAGGAGAGGACGGGAAGATCAAGAAGATATTCAGGAAGGTCACCCCGAAGGGGCACGAAGCAGAGGTCCTGGCCGCGCTGAAGTCCTAGGGACCAGCCGGTTTGGGCTCATTCTTCGCAGGGATAAAGGCAGGGACCCTCAGCGGCATACTGTACGTGGGCGGGATGGCGGCGTTCAACGCCATCCTCCTCTACGCGCTCAAGGCCGACGTCCTGACGACGATCAACCAGGCATACCCCACCACCTGCCCCCTGGCGCCCAATGCGAACGGCACCAGCGTTCTGGACTGCTTCGACTCGGTGGTCGCGGTCGACGTCCCCTTCAGGGCGTTCGTGGCGTTCTTCGTTGCGTTGATCTACGCAGGCATCTTCGGGATGTACCACGACGGCCTTCCGAGGCTGGGGACGATCGCGAAGGGAATCGCTGCTGCAGCCGTGGTCGGGGCGAACCTCGCCTTCTTCGGCTTCGCGGGGTACGTCTTCGACTCGCAGTCCGCGGTCGCCACGGGCGTCTTCCTCGTGGCGTGGACCACGGTGTTCGGTTACTTCCTCGGGAGGCTGTACAGGAGGTACACGCGGGCGGTCGGGATAGGGAGCCAGGACCCATCGATGCTCAGGGTCTTTGTCGACGGGAGGGACGTCACCGGAAAGACGCGTACCTTCGCCACGACCTCAAGCCACAAGGTCAGGGCGGAGGTGACCGACGACGCGTCCTTCACCGAATGGGAGGCAGGCGGCGGGGTCTCCCTCGAAGACGCCAGGTCGTTCGAGACCGTCATGGAGGTCAACGGCGAGGGGACGCTGAGAGGGAAGGTCACAGGCAAGTACTAAGGCAGATGACGAATCCATCTACTGGACGCGCCGAAGGTTAAATACCCGAACAGATTCGGGCCGGCAATGCTCCTTACCGCCGAACCCGAGGAGACATACTGCCTCAAGACAGAGAAGCACGCCCCCTGGACGGTAGGCGGGAACGTGATCTGCTACAGGTGCGGCTTCCTGATCGGGAAGGCAGACGGCGGAGAGCTGGGCTCGCTGCTGGACTACTGACCCCGGCTACGGGCTCTTCCCGAAGGAGCTCGTAAGCGCCCTGAACCCGCGCTTGGAGTAGAAGTTGTTCGCGATCTCGTTCCTGGAGGGCACGTCAGCGACGATTATCTCCGCCCCCATCTTCCTCAGCTCGGCTGAGGCCTGCTGGAGCACCTCGTTCCCCAGCGCCTTTCTCCTGTACTCTGGCAGGACGTAGAAGTCGGTGATGAATCCCTCGTGGTGAGGCTCGTAGAAGAGGCGCTCGCGCATCTCTGCCCTCAGGACCCCCACGATCTTCGACCCCTCGGCTGCCACCAAGAGGAGCTTGTCGGGTACGCCGATGGTCGAACCGATGTACTTCTCTGCCCTGGTCTTGGCGTCGGCCACCACAGCGAAGAGCGGGTCGAACTCGTTGTTCAGCCGCTTGGTCCTGACGATCAGGTCAGCCACAGCAGGAAGGTCTTCCTTTCTAGCCCGTCGGATCTGCATCGCTATCAGCCCTTCCGGTCCTGGCAGTCCCGATTTACGTCTATTCCGGGGGGTCAAGTATGATTCCATTTCTCCTGAGCGCGTTCATCACCTTTCTCGAGTGCTCTATCGTCTCTGTCGCGACCCTGAGTGACTCCGCGGCTGTCATCTTTCTCCTGGCCACGCCCTCCCTTATCGCCGCCTGGGCGACCTTCGCAGCCACCCTCGGGTAGACCTCCCACTGCACCATCGTGGGAAGGATGTAGTCCTTCGAGATCCCCTTCTCCCGCGCAAACGCAGCCAGCTCGTGGGCAGCATCGATCACCATCGGGTCGGTTATCGTCTTCGCCCTGACGTCGAGGGCGCCGCGGAAGATGGCCGGGAACATGAGGCTGTTGTTCACCTGGTTGGGGTAGTCGGAGCGGCCCGTGGCGACTATCTCCGCCCCGGCCGCCAGTGCCGCAGGCGGGAGCATCTCGGGCACGGGGTTGGCCATGAAGAAGGCTATGGACCTCTTGTTCATCACCCTGATCTCGTCCGGCTTCACCAGCTCGGGTCCCTGACCGGCCGCGCAGACGAGGGCGTCTGCGCCCTTCAGGGCGTCTTTCAGGCCGCCGGTTATCCTGTCCCCGTTGGTGTGGATGGCTATCTCGTACTTCCACCTGTTCTTGAGCATCAGCTGGTCTATGTCATCCCTCTCGGGGTGCAGGATCCCCTTGGAGTCGAGGACGACTATGTCCTTCGGGTTGACTCCGGCCTTGACCAGGAGCCTCTCGGCGGCCACGTTGGCTGCACCCGCGCCGAACAGGACGATCCTTGAACCCTTCAGCTTCCTCCCTGTCAGCTCCAGGGCGTTGAAGAGGGCGGCCAGGGTGACTCCTGCCGTCCCCTGCTGGTCGTCGTGCCAGACCGGTATCTTCATCTCAGCCCTGAGGCGATCGAGCACGTCGAAGCACTTCGGGGACTCGATGTCCTCGAGGTTGACCCCGCCGAGAGAAGGTTCGAGCGCCCTGACGAGATCGATCAGCCCCTCCTCGCTCTTCGCCCTGACCGGGAGAGGGATCGCGTTCACGCCCCCCAGGTAGTTGTAGATGAGCGACTTGCCCTCCATCACCGGGAGGGCGCCTTCGGGCCCGATGTTTCCCAGCCCGAGCACGCGCGTGCCGTCCGTGACCACGGCCACGGTGTTCCACCTTCCAGTGTACTCGAACGAAAGCTCCGCGTCTTCCGCTATTGCTCGCGAGACCGCCGCGACGCCGGGGGTGTACCAGATCGAGAAGTCGTCCAACGACCTGACGGGGACCTTCGGGGAAACCCCCACCTTTCCGCCGTAGAATTTCGAGTAGGCCAGGGCTTTCCGGGAGAAGTCTTCCTTCGGCAAGGAGACGGGCCGCCTCTCCTCTGCTATTTGTGTCCTTTCGATGCGCCTGTGGACCAGGTGCTGCCGTGCCCCCGCCCGGGTTCGGCGGTAGCCGCTCAAGTAAGGACCTCCAGGAGAGCCCGGCCCGAGACCACCTTGGGCATCGTTTTTCGCGCGCCCCCCGTACGTTCTTTAAGGGTGAGGGCAATTCTCACACTTGGAAAACGCCCTCGTCGAGGTTACTTTCAGGGCGCCCGAACGAGACGATTGCACTTCGTCACAAAGAACACACTCGGCGTAAGTGCTCTCGAGCCCGCTGCCTTCGTCGACCTTTGATGGAAAGCGGCGGAAGACGACGTGAGATCCGCGGGATGGACGTGGAAGGCGGGAGTGACACGGAGGTTTGGGAAGCACTTCTGCTCCGAGGGGCACGTTCGGCCAGACGCCGGGGACGGGAACGCGAATTCGAGCCGGGGCCACTCGACCCACCATGGGTCGCATGCCTGCGGCCAATGCCATGTTGGCCTGGTGGTGCGGTCGGGTTTGGACAAGGCAACTCAAATAAGGTGGCGCTCGGTGAAGCCCTAGCAATGGCCAAAGACCCAGTCTGCGGAATGACAGTGAACGAGAAGGACACCAAGTTCACGTCCGTGCATGAGGGAACGACCTTCTACTTCTGCTCCGCCCAGTGCAAGCGGACCTTCGACGGCGATCCACACAGGTACGGTCATCCGAAGTAGGCGCGGCGCGGACTCGGCCGACGAAGGTCGATCCCAGGTCTAACCTTTATCTCCGTTAGGCCTAGGGCGGGGACGAGCCAGAGATGGTCAATCCAAGCTTCGAGAAGTACGTCGGGGACAACTTGGACAGGTTCGCGAAGGAGATCATCAGGTTGGCCTCGCAGCCCAGCGTCTCCGCTAGGAACGAGGGGATAGAGGAGTGCGCCGCGCTCGTGGAGAAGATGCTCAAGGAGATCGGGGCATCGACGAAGGTCCTCAGGATAGGCGGGGCGGCGCCTCTCGTCTACGGAGAGATCAAGGGACGGAGGACAGACAGGACCATCATGTTCTACAACCACTACGACGTCCAGCCTGAAGAGCCTCTGGAGCTCTGGAAGTCTCCCCCGTTCAAGCCCGAGGTCAGGGATGGCGTCATCTATGGGAGGGGAGTATCGGATGACAAGGGGGAGCTGGTGTCGAGGCTCAAGATCGTCGAGGCCTACACGAAGACCGCCGGCGGCCCGCCCTGCAACGTGAAGTTCTGCTTCGAGGGTGAAGAAGAGTCAGGGAGCGTGCACCTCGAGGAGTACGTCGCGAAGTACAGCGACCTGTTCAAGGCGGACGCGGTCGTCTGGGAGTATGGAACTGTGGACACGAACGGCACTCCGAAGGTCACCCTGGGGGTCAAGGGGATGATATACGTGGAATTCGTCCTGAAGTCGCTGTCTCAGGACGCGCACAGCAGCTACGCTGCCGTCCTCCCAAGCGCTCCTTGGAGGATGGTGAGGCTCCTCAACCTGCTGAAGGACGAGAACGAGCGGGTCCTCGTCCCAGGCTGGTACGACAGGGTGACCAGCATGGCGGAAGACGAGCTCGAGGTCATGCAGGACATGCCCTTCGACGGGGCCGAGTTCAGGAAGACCTTCGGGGCGGACAGGTTCCTCGGCGGCATGGGGGACGACCAGGCGAAGAAGGCGCTCATTCAGAGGCCGACCGGGAACATAGCCGGGATCTGGGCGGGCTACACCGGGCCCGGAGGGAAGACCGTCCTCCCGATGGAGATCCACGTCAAGATGGACTTCCGCCTCGTCCCCGAACAGGACCCGCAGGAACTCTGGGACAGCATGAGGAAGTACCTGGACGACAAAGGGTTCGCTGACGTCGAAATGAGGCTTGAAAGCATGGAGCCCGCGGCGAGGACCTCCTACAAGCACCCCTTCGCCCAGGCGGCAATCAAGGCCGCGGAGAAGGTCTACGGGAAGAAGCCCGTCGTCGAGCTCAGCTCCCCTGGGACCGGCCCGCTGTATCTGTTCACAAGGCGGTACAACATGCCTTCGACGGACATAGGGGTGTCAGCGGAAGACGGCGGGATTCACGCCCCCAACGAGAACCTCAAGCTCGAGAACCTTAGGAAAGGGATGCTCTGGATAGCAGAGACGATGGAGCTGTTCTCGGCCTAGTCTACCACTTCGTCCTGTTACCTTCGAGGAGGCCCGGCCCCAGGTGGACCTGGTCGATGTGCTTCGAAAGCTCCTGCTGGCTCTTCATCACTGCGTCGCAGTACGGGCAGCTCACCCCCTCCGGCCGCGCGAGCTCCGGGAGCGCCACGTTCTGACCCCGGGTCCCGGACACGACCGCCTTCTGGGTGACCAGCCCCACCAACTCCCCGTCGCGGGTGACCACCAGCCTCCTGAGCCCGAGCTTCGACATCTTGGAGATCGCATCCGCGACCTTGTCGGATTCGGAGATGGTCTGCAGGGGCGAGCTCATCGCTTCCCTCGCTTTCGCCTGCTGCGGGTCCAGCCCAGAGGCGACGACCTTGTAGAGGATGTCCCTCTCCGTGATGATCCCGACTGGCACCTTGCCCTTCATCACTATCGCCTCAGTCGCACCGATCCTCTGCATGGCCTGCGCGGCCTGACGGACAGACTCCTCGTCCCCCACCTTCGCGAAATCCTTTGACATGTATCTGGACACCGGCTCCTCGAGCGACTCCTTCAGGCTCATGGTCAGACCGGACTGCTGCCCTTACTTAAGTCCGGACGTCTAACTCATAAGCCGCGCGTCGCGGGGTCGGGCAATGAAAGCTGCAGTTCTCGGGTCTGGGCTTATGGGCTCTGTCATTGGATGGGACCTTGCGAGGTCCGACGGGGTCGACGAGGTCGTTGTCGCGGACATAGACAGGGAGCGGCTGGACAGGGTGAAGAGGAAGTCCCCAGGCAAGAAGATGTCGGTCGAAGTCCTGGACATCAAGGACACGAGGAGGGTCGTGTCGTTCCTGAAGCGGTTCGACGTCACAGCCTCCGCCCTGCCGCACGGGATCGTGCATCTTTCGGACATCGCGGCTGTCGAGGCCGGGACGAAGATCGTGAACATCGCATTCGAGGACGAGCAGATGGAGCTCGACGCCGGCGCGAGGAAGTCTGGAGCGCTTCTTGTCCCCGGGTGCGGCGTGGCGCCGGGGCTCGGAGGGATCCTTCTCGCGCATGCCCTGAAGGAGATGGGCGGCGGGGACGAAGGGCACATCCTCGTAGGGGGCCTCCCCCAGAAGCCTGTCCCGCCTTTCGGTTACAGGCTGGTGTTCTCGATCGTGGGACTGCTGAGGGAGTACATCGAAGATGCGAGGGTGGTGAGGGAGGGCAAGCTCGTGAAAGTCAGGCCATTCTCGACGGTAGAGACGTACGATTTTCCGCAGCCCATCGGGAGGCTGGAGGGGTTCGCTACGGACGGCCTCGCTACGCTGGTCTACACTATGAAGGGGATGAAGACGCTCGACGAGATCACGCTGAGGTGGCCAGGGCATGCCGGGAAGATGAACCTGCTGATGGAGAGCGGCTACTTCTCCAAGGAGAAGGTGAAGGCAGGGGGAGCGGAGGTGTCCCCCCTCGAGGTGTCGCACGCGGTGCTGGGGAAGAAACTAGCCGAAGGGGACCCGCGCGACATGACAGTGATGAGGGTCATAGCGAAGGGGAGGGGGAAGAGCGTGGTCTACGACATGGTTGACAGATACGACGAGGAGAACCAGGTGTCCTCGATGGGCAAGACGACAGCCTACACGGGCTCCATAGTCGCGCAGATGGTGGGCTCGGGGAGGATATCCGGGAAGGGGGTGGTCCCTCCTGAAGTGGCGCTCCAGGGGAAGATGGTGGATGCACTCGTCTCTGAGCTCGGGGACAGAGGCGTCAAGATCAGCAAGGGCAAGTGACGCGAAGGGCCCTAGCCGAAGGCGAGGACGTAGGCACCCACGGCCGCGATGACGAACCCCACCAACGCGTCGTTGTACTTGGCAGGCGCGCGGGAGAGGACCTTTGCGAACCCGGCAGACCCGAAGAGGAGGAGCGCGGACAGGGTCAGAATCGACGCTAGCGCGAACACGAGCGCCGCGTCCGCGGCGAATCCCAGCCCGGCAGGGACCGCCAGGAGGAACACCGGAAGGATGCTCAGGTCAGGCGAGAGCGCCCCTCCGAGCACGACAAAGTAGGTCAGCCCCCTCCCTGCTGACTTCGCCCTGGCCAGTTCCTGGTCCGCTTCCTTGTCGTAGTCAGGCGGGTCCCTGGCCGAGATCCTCTTCACGCCGTACCCGACACCGACGACCAACATCACCAGACCGGTCGCAATCGTGATCCCACCAGACAGCTCCGGAGAGAAGACGAGGCCCGCAGCCACGATGGCGAAGCCGAGGGCCACCGAGAGCATGACGTGGCCTCCCCCGGCCGCAAGCCCAAACCCGAGCAGCCTCGCCCGCGACCAGGACGCCCTCTGACCCAGGATGCAGAGCGTGACCCAGTGGTCCGGGGCAGACATGTGGAGGACCCCGACAAGGGCCGCTGCGCTCAGCAGCGGGAGAACGTCGGTCAATCGCCTTCCCCGGAAGGGGCCGGCGGATAAGGCTAATTCAGCTAGGGCTTCGGCTGTCAGACGATGTCGGACGGGGGAGCCGGATACTCCGCGGGCCCCGTGGTCGTGTACTGCTGGGAGTAGTATACGAGCGGGCGCTTGGAGTTCAGGGTCCTGGCCCGGACGACCTCCCCGACCAGGATCGAATGGTCCCCGCCGCCGTACACCTTCCATGCCCTGCACTCGAGGACCGCCCTGACGCCGTCGATGATCGGAGCCCCGGCGACACCCTTTGTGAACTTCAGCCCCTCGAACCTGTCCTTCAGCTGCACCTTGCCGGCGAACCTGTCCGAGACCGCCTTCTGATCGTCCGCAAGGAAGTTGACCGCGTAGGCAGCCGCATCCCTGAAGAGGTCGTGGAGCGTCGAGCTCTTCGCTACCGAGAACAGGACGAGAGGAGGTTCAAGGGACACGCTCGTGAAGGAGCTCACGGTCATCCCCTTGGGGCCGTCCGGGGAGCTTGTGGTGGCGACCGTGACTCCCTGGGGGTAGATTCTCATCGCCTTCTTCAGGTCGTCCTGCAGGTTTCCTTCCAACTCCGGACTAGGGCTCCACTGAGAAGGGCCGCCGACTCCTGTCTTGTTTAAAACATTCCCCGCGCACGAGCCGGGCCGCGGTGCAGTGGAGGATGGCAGACAGGGGGGCCAGAAGGAACGCGAAGCGCAGGATACCGGAATCGTTCTGGGTGCGGGCCGCGTACTCCCTCGCGCTCATCGCGGCTGTCGTCATACTGGGCACACTGGCGATGCACGCGATAGAGGGGTGGAGCTATCTCGACTCCTTCTACTTCACGAGCTTCATAGCCACGGGGCAGGGCCCTCCGAGCGAACTGCAACCCGCGAGCCCTCTTGGGAAGGTGTTCGCCTCGGTCCTAGCGTTCGTCTCGGTGGGGACAGTGATCACCGCGCTCCTCTTCCTCTTCGGGCCCTTCCTGGGCCGGGTGCTGAAGGCGGGCGAAGAGAGGCTTGAGGAGATAGGCAGGGAAGTGGAAGAGCTCGAGAGACGGTAGCCGAAGCGGGCTGCCGCTTCTACCTGTCGATGATTTCCCGCATCCTTGAGACGAGCTCGGCCTTGTCCCAATAGACGCCTGAGTGGACTCCTCGGGGCTTCGCGCCGGAGTAGCAGCTCTGGGGCCCGTCGACGTCGACGAGGTCGGCAGCGTCATCGTAGGTTGCCAGATACGCCAGGCCCTTCTCGCTCGGAAAGTAGTCGTGGCCGTCCAGGACGACAAGCATCTTCCTCGCCTTGAGGAACCTCATGTACACGTCCGCCTGGTCGGAAGTGAGCGACAGCTCTTCCGAGATCTCCGCCCTGGTGGCGCCCTTTATCGAGACCCTTATGATTTCGGCCAGAAGCGTGACCTTCTCCCCGGTCGTGGTCATGGTGGAGATCACCCTTACGAATTTTGCTTATGAATCCACGGAAGGCGCGCTCCGAAGGCGGCTTCTATTTTCTGGATTAGTTGGTGCTTTTTCCTAGAGGCGCTCACGCAGCAGATATGGCAAGATATGCGGCGCTCGCGACTAGGGCGGAAGCGGGTATCGTGATCAGCCAGGCCCAGACGATCTTCCTCGCTACTCCCCACCTGACGGTCCCCACCCCCATCGTGGCCCCCGAGCCCATCACGCTGCCGCCGACTACGTGAGTCGTGCTGACCGGGATCCCGAAGAGGGAGTTCGCGATTATCGTCAGCGCGGACGCAGTCTCGATAGAGAACCCATGGACAGGGTCAAGCTTGGTCATCCTGAACCCGAGCGTCTTGACGATCCTCCATCCTCCGAAGAACGTGCCAAGGGCGATGGAAGTCGCAGCAGCGACCGCGACCACGAGCGGGACGCTGAACGACGGGATCCAGCCGACCGAGAAGAGGAGCGCCGTCACGACCCCCATGGTCTTCTGGGCGTCGTTGGTCCCGTGGCTGATGCTCACCAGGGCGGACGAGACGAGCTGGAGCCTCCTGAAGTATCTGTTGACGACGTGGAGCGGGATGGTGAAGAAGCCACGGATGAGCGCGGCCATTATGCCGAAGGCGAGCGCGAAGCCTATGAGCGGAGAGAGGACCATGAAGACCAGCGTCTTGCTCAGGCCCGACCACACGAGTATCCCTACCCCCGCCTTGGTTATCCCAGCGCCGACGAGACCCCCTATCAGCGCGTGGGAGGAGCTTGAAGGGAGCCCGAGGTACCAGGTCACGACGTCCCAGAATATGGCCCCTACCAGCGCTGCCAGAACGAGGTCAGGCGTGACGATTGAAGGATTGATGATCCCCTTGCCAATGGTCGAGGCCACTGCCACCCCAAATATCGCAAATGCAACGAAGTTGAAGAATGCGGCCATCGATACGGCTGCGAAGGGTGGAAGTACCTTCGTGGAGATGACCGTCGCCACCGAATTGGAGGCGTCGTGGAAGCCATTGAAGAAGTCGAAGACGTACGCGGTCACTACGATGGCAATTATGTAGACTGTGAAGAGGTCCACCGGGAGCACCCTAGGAGTGCTTGATGAGGATGTCCCGGATGATCAGGCTCACGTCTTCGCACTTGTCGGTGGTGGACTCCAGGTACTCGTAGATCTCCTTGTGCTTCAGGATGTTTATCACGTCGTGGCTCTTGAAGAGCGACGCGACGGACTCGTTGAGCAGAACGTCAGCCTCGTTCTCAAGGCGGTCCACCTCTATGCACGCCCTGTCGATGTCCTCCTTGTTGAGCTTCCTCATGGAGGTGAACGCCGCATGGAGCTGTTCCACGGAAGCGCGCACTATGCTTGAGAGTTCGACCATGGGCTTGGTCGGCGATTCGATCTCGAAGAGCACCAGCCTGTTCATCACAGCATACATGAGGTCGAGGACGTCGTCGTAACCCGATGCCAGCCTGGTAAGGTCCTCCTGGTCGATGGGGGTTATGAAGCTCCGGTTCACCCTGTCGTAGATGTCGTGCACGATCTCGTCCCCGTTGTGCTCGATCTGCTTGAACTCCTTCCGGCGGTCTTCCAGCCTGTCGAAGGACTTCACTGCGACCTCAAGCTTCTTGGCGCCCACGAGGACCGTCTCCGATTCTTTGTCGAGGAGGTCGAAGAAGGCCTTGTCCTGGGGGATCACCCATTCCTTTAGGCCCATCGAACTCGCGCCCCCTTGGGACGACGTATATCCCTTTCCAGGCCGGACTAGGGCTTCTCTTCTTCGCCGCCGCCCTCTGCCAAGAGCCCGGATATCCTCTTGGCGAGCCCCTTCAGCATGTCCCGGTGGGGCTCGAGCTGCCTCCTGTCCGTGCTCTTCACGTCCTCCATGTAGGAGACGAAACTGTGCATCTGACTCAGCATGTCGTCCATGGTCCGGGGGGGACGATGAGGTGGGCCGAACGGACCCTGCATCTGCGCCCTCCCCTTCTGTGTGAGCTCATACCTCCCACCGTCCAGCTTCTTCAGGATACCCTGCTCTGTCATCTCCTTGAGGAGCGGGTAGATGGAGCCCGGAGTGGGCCGCCACCACCCACGGGTCATCGACTCGACCCCGTCCATCAACTCGACCCCGTTCTTGGGGGAAGAGGAAACCAGATGGATTATCATGAACGGCAGGCCGCGCCTGTTTCGCCAGCCGAACCTGAACGGCCACACGGGTCTCCTGCCCGATGGCGACCTTATAGGGGTTATTGGTATTCAAATATTGTTTTTCCAATACGCTTAAGAACTCCCGCCCGGAACCAGCCGAGAGGAGGCGAAAACAAACGCAGACGACCTACGACGACAGGCACCTTCGTGCAAGGAACTGGTTCCTCTGGGCAATCGTAGCCCTCGCGGTCATCGCAGTCGTGGCTTTCGTTGGAGCCGTTGCGGCCCACAGCTACTACCCCAGCGGCATGCCGTCGTACTACGGCTACCCGTGGTTCGGCTGGTGGTTCTTCCCGTTCGGGTTCTTCATCTTCCTGTTCTTCGTCTTCTTCATCTTCAGAGTCGTCTTCTGGGGATGGGGCGGAGGATGGGGTTGGAGGCGCAGGTACTGGTACGGCTACGGGGACGCCCACGAGATCCTCCGCCAGAGATACGCCCGGGGCGAGATCACGAAGGACCAGTTCGACCAGATGAACAGAGACCTGGAGCAGCGTTAGCCGCTCCGGCCTCTCTTCCCCTATGCTCGGTCCGACCAATCGGTTTATCCAAGATGCATTCGCATGCGGCCGCGCATGGCGCGGATAGTTGTGCGCAGGGCTCGCAGCGCTGACTCGAAGGGATTCATCAGCCTGGTGCTCGCCCTCGCAGAGTTCGAGAAGCTTGAGCCCCCCTCGCCTGCTGGGCGCAAGAGGCTCGTCGAGGACGTGTTCAGGAGGAAGAGGATCAACCTCTTCGTCGCTGCCGACGGGAGTAGGCTCGTGGGATATGCCCTCTACTTCTTCACGTACTCTTCTTTCCTCGCCAAGCCCACTCTTTACCTCGAGGACCTGTACGTGCTGGATGAGTACCGGCGCCGCGGCGTGGGGTTCGCGCTCTTCAGACGGTGCGTCGAAGAGGCGACCAGGAAGAAGTGCGGCCGGATGGAATGGTCGGTCCTCACCTGGAACGCGAAGGCGATAGACTTCTACGAGCGGCTGGGCGCGAGGAGGATGACCGACTGGCACGTCTACAGGCTCGATGAGGAAGGCCTGGCCAAGATCCCGGAGGCCCTCGCGTAGGGGGATGGCACCACGTCGAGAGTCGGAGCTCTCTTCTGTGACTACGACGGGACCATCGCTCTGCTGGGGGTCTCGAGGACAGAATCGAAGATCATCGCGAGCGTCGAGAGAGAACTCCGCAAGATCACTCTGACGATTCCGGTGTGCGTCGTCACCGCGAAGGACTACGACTTTGTCCACCCGAGAAGCAGCTTCGCGGCTGGATGGGCCTGTGCGTCAGGGCTCGATGTCAGGCTGAGCGACGGCAGAACCTTCACGAGGAAGAAGCTCGGGAGCCTCAGGGACGCCCTCGAAGTCGCACGTCTAGGTGAGCAACTGGGCTCGTTCACGGAACTGAAGAGAGGTCCTGCCGGGGAGCTGCTGGGAGTGGGGATAGACTGGACAGATGCCCCTGAGGCAGGGGCGCAGATCGGGAGAAGGTTGAGACGCCTCGCAAGGTCCGGCCGTCACGTGTCCTTCGACCCGTGGTCGTCCTTTGCCGATGTCTACGCCGCGGAGCCCGACAAGGGCAGGGCGGTCAGGCTACTGAAGAAGACACTAGGACAAAGTTCTGCCGCGATGTTTATAGGCGATTCAGCGAATGATAACAGTGCGTTTCAGGAGGCTGAGATAGCAGTGGGGGTCGCCCACGGGCAGCCGACCGACAGACTGAGGTGCGACTATTTGGTTGAACAACCCAGACTTGCAGAGTTCCTGCGGTCGCTCCGCGACCATGGGATGGACTTCACTCCCCGCCTACCTTGGGTCATGGAGAGGGGGAAGTAGATGAGGGTAGGGGTGGTCATGTACCAGACGAGCCTCACCAAAGGGCAGGAGCTGGTGGCCCAGAGAATGGTGAGGGAGCTGAGAAGGGAGGGGACCGAAGCCTATCTGATCACCAGCGTCTACCACGACAACGAGGAGGTGCTGCCAATTGAGGAGGTCGCCGGTAGGGGAGGATACGTCCACTCCTTTGACGAAGCACTGGACATCCCAGTGGTGAGAGTTGCGAGCCGGAAGGGGGACTGGCCGCCCAGGCGCATCGTGTTCACGGACTTCGTGTCGACGCTCGGCAGGATCGTCGACGACCTGAGGCTGGACGTCCTTGTGACTCACTCGACCCTCTGGAACGGCCCGGAGGACGCCGCGAAGTTCGTGGAATGGAGGAGGAACCAGGCCAGAGACGGGGCTCCGGTCAGGCCCATCGTCTTCTGCCACATGTCCCACTTCCAGGAGCCATCGGACGAGCGGTACGACCTGGAAGAGAGGACGTTCAGGCAGGCCTGGAACCAGGTCAGCCTGCCGATGATTCTCAAGGTGGCGGACTTCGTCCTAGTCACCACCCCCTACGAGAAGGAGTCAATGAAGAAGGTGACCGAGATACATGAAGAGAAGTTCGTGCTCTTCCCGGGCGGGATCGACTCCGCCTTTCTGGAGTTCGGGCACCCGGCGGATTTCAGACGCAAGTACGGAATCCCTCCCGAGACCAAGCTGGTCTCCTTCGTCGGGTCCGTAGAGGAGAGGAAGAACCCGAAGGCCGTCCTGAAGCTGGCCGAGATGCTCCAGAAGAAAGAGGACATCATTTTCGTCATCGCGGGGAGGTTGGAGGGCGCCTACGGAGAGGAGGTGAAGGCCGCTTCGGGCTCCCTCCCCAACGTGATCGTCACCGGACCCCTTTCTGGAGGGGAATACCTGGGGCTGATGAAAGCGAGCTACCTGAACATCAACCTGAGCAGATCGGAAGCGCTTGGGCTGGCGCAGATCGAGTTCATGTACGAGGGGGTGCCGGTAATCAGTTCGGGCGTGGGCGGACAGTCGTGGGTGGTCAGGGACGGGTCCACAGGCGTGGTCGTGAAAGGGGCGGACGACCTTGCGGGGGCTGCCAGCGCCATCGCTTCGCTGGTCGATGACGCCTGGAAGAGGGACAAGCTGGGGCGGAAGGCGCAGGAGGCTGCGCGTGAGCTCACGATGCCGATTCTCATACGGCAGCTTACGAAGAAGGTCTCGTCCCGGCTCTTTCTCGGTGAGCACGCGCCGCAGCGAGAGCTCGAGCCTGATGAGAGGCTCATCGAAGCGTGGGTCAAGAGAGGGTACAAAGTGGCAGTGACCACCAAGAAACTGCTGGTCGACTCGGCCAAGGGCGGGGCGCAGGTCGTGATCCCTCTGACGGAGATAGTCCGTTTCAAGCACCATCGGAAGTTCTCATGGAACGCGCTCGCTCTGGGGGGCGCCCTGAGCGCTGCGCTGTATCTGGTCGCCCTGCTCGACGCCCCGGCGAGACAGTCGCTGCGGTTCCTGCTCGTCTCGCTGTCTCCCTCGCTGAGCGCTGACATCGCGCGGAGCATAGTCTGGATCTTCGCCCTCCTGCCCGTGTGCATCTCGTTCGCGTTCCTCCTCATGACCGCGACGGAAGGATATCAGATCACGTACGGCGTTCGCAAGAAGCTGTTCCTACCCGTGGATTTTGTGAAGGCCCTCCGGATCGCGGACGACCTGACGCCGCGGAGCCTGTTCCAGTCGGACCAGGTCCCCTGAGCGTTCTGCCATTGGTGGCGTAGAATATCCCAGAGTTCACAAATATATCCTGCCTCATCTGGGCCTTGCTTGAAGTCGTCCTTGATGCAGAGGGTCATGCTCTTCCAAGACGCGCGCGGATGCGACAAGTTCCTCCTCGGAGGGAAGGGCTTCGGCCTCGTCGAGATGACGTCCCTCGGACTCCCGGTCCCTCCCGGATTTGTCGTGACGACGGACGTCTGCAAGCAGTACTACGGCGACGGCGGGAGGATCCCAGACGGGCTGATGGATGAGATACGCACCAAGATAGCAGCGGTCGAGAAGGAGACGGGGAAAAGGTTCGGGGGGGAGGACAGGCCTCTCCTCTTTTCGGTGAGGTCTGGCGCGCCGTTTTCGATGCCAGGGATGATGGACACCATACTCAACCTCGGGCTCAACGACAGGACGACAGAGAGGCTCGCTGCCGCCACACGCAACGAGAGGTTCGCCCTTGATTCGTACAGGAGGCTGATCCAGATGTTCGGGAAGGTCGCGATGGGTGCCGACGCAGCTGCCTTCGAGAAGATCCTGGATAAGCGGAAGGCGAAGGTCGGCGCCAAGATGGACATCGACCTGCCACCCGACGAGATCAGGGGCGTTGTGGAAGACTTCAAGGCGGTGATACGGGACCAGACGGGGAGCGAGTTCCCTCAAGACCCGTTCGTCCAGCTCGAGATGGCAGTGGAAGCCGTACTGAAGTCGTGGAACAACGAAAGGGCGAAGGAGTACCGCAGGTACTACCGCATAGGCGAGGACCTCGGGACTGCGGTCAACATCCAGTCGATGGTCTTCGGCAACTCCGGGGAGACGTCTGGGTCCGGTGTCGGTTTTACCAGGAATCCCTCGACCGGGGAGAAGAAGCTGTTCGGGGAGTACCTTCCGAACTCCCAGGGCGAGGACGTGGTCGCCGGCGTTCGTACCCCGCTTGGCATCGAAAGGATGGAGCCGGGCATCCGCTCACAGCTCGAGGGAGTGGCCAAGAAGCTGGAGGCCCACTTCAAGGACATGCAGGACTTCGAATTCACGGTCGAGAACGGCAAGCTCTACACCCTCCAGACGCGTAACGGCAAGAGGACCGCGCAGGCGGCCGTCAAGGTCGCGGTCGACATGGCCAGGGAGGGGCTCATCACCCCCGAGGAGTCGGTGGCAAGGGTGGAGCCCGAAGCCCTCGAATCGCTGCTGCACAGGAGGCTTGACCCGAGCTCCCGCGACAAGCCGCTAGCAAAGGGGCTCGACGCGTCCCCCGGAGCAGCTTCGGGGGAGGTCATATTCGATACGGACGAGGCCGCGGTGATGGGGACGACGAAGAAGGTCATCCTGGTCAGAGAGGAGACGACACCCGAGGACATCAAGGGGCTCATCGCGGCCCAGGGGGTGCTCACTATGAGAGGGGGGATGACGTCCCATGCGGCCGTCGTGGCCAGAGGGATGGGGAAGCCCGCGGTCGTGGGGTGCAGCGAGATCGAGATCTCCCAGGACGGCAGTTCCTTCGTCACCAAGACCGGGGAGAAGGTCATGAAGGGAGAGACGGTGACCATCGACGGGACCACTGGCACGGTCTACAAGGGGGAGGTGAAGATGGTGGACCCGGAGCCGACGCCAGAGCTGACAGAGCTGCTGAAGACAGCCGACAGGGTCAGGAAGCTGGGGGTGTGGGCAAACGCCGACACGCCTGACGCCGCACGAAGGGCGAGGGAGTTCGGGGCCGAGGGGATAGGACTGTGCAGGACTGAAAGGATGTTCAACGCGGCCAACAGGCTCCCGATCGTCAGGGACATGATAATGAGCAGGGACGCAGAAGCGCGGAAGACCCATCTCTACAGGCTCTTCCCGTTCCAGCTCTCGGACTTCAGGGCGATCTTTGAAGCCATGGGAGGCAGACCCGTGGTCGTAAGGCTCCTCGACCTGCCACTCCACGAATTCCTCCCGACCCTGGAGGACCTGATCGTCGACGTCCATTCGATGCAGAGGAAGGGAGCCAGCCCCGAGGAAATCGGGCGTGCGGAGGCGATGCTGACGAGGGTCAGGCAGTTGTCGGAGCACAACCCGATGCTCGGGCACCGAGGGTGCAGGCTTGCCGTGACGTACCCGGAGATCTACGAGATGCAGACGAGGGCGATACTCCAAGCTGCCATAGAGCTGTCGAGGGAAGGGAAGGAGGGGGCTCGCGTCAAGATAATGATCCCCCTGGTCGCCCATGCCGGGGAGTTCAGATACCTCAGAGGGGTCGTCGAGAAGTCAGCGGAGGACCTGTTCAGGGAGTTGGGTGCGAAGGTGGACTACCAGGTGGGGACTATGATCGAGACGCCGCGGGCTGCCCTTACGGCCGCGGAGATCGCGAAGGCGTCAGACTTCTTCTCCTTCGGCACCAACGACCTTACCCAGACGACCTTCGGGTTCAGCAGGGACGACGTGGAAGCCAAGTTCATCCCGAAGTACATCGAGATGGGGATCCTGCCCCAGAGCCCCTTCGACTCTGTGGACGCGGCGGGGGTGGGGAAGCTCGTCAGGATGGCAGTGGAGGACGGCAGAAGGGTCAAGCCGGCCCTGGAAGTAGGCATCTGCGGCGAGCACGGAGGAGACCCCAAGAGCATAACGTTCTTCGCCAGCGCAGGCCTGAACTACGTCAGCTGCTCGGCGTTCAGGGTCCCGATCGCCAGGCTCGCAGCCGCGCACGCGGCCCTGTCGTCGGCCACGAAGGCAGTGACCGCATAGGTGCGGCTCCCGTTCGGGCGTTCCGGGTCCCGCAGGGCCGTTTTCACGATTGAGAATCGTCGCTCCACTTTAATTGGCTCGGGGGGGGCTCCCTAAGTGGTTAGGGCATGATTGTGAGGGTCCGTTTCCACGGCCGGGGAGGCCAGGGAGCGAAGACAGCCAGCAGGATCCTGGGGACTGCGGCTTTCAACGCAGGCCATTTCATCCAGGACTTCCCTGTCTACGGAGCAGAAAGGAGGGGAGCCCCGGTCGCATCCTTCACCCGGTTCTCAGACGAAGAGATCACGGAGAGGGGCTTCATCTTCTCGCCTGACGTCGTAGCTGTGATGGACGACTCCCTGATCGTGGACCCCCTGGCGAACCCCCTGGCAGGGCTGAGGAAGGGGGGGTGCGCGGTCATCAACACGACGAAGGGGGCCGACGCGGTCGGCGGCGCGAGGAAGGACGTCGTTGTGGTCCCCGTCGCCCTGACAGAGCAGGCCCTGAAGTTTCTAGGCAAGCCAGTCCTCAGCGCAGGGATCGCGGCTGCGGTGGCGAGGGTGTCTGGGATCAAGGAGGAGTCCCTGCTCGCGGGGGTGGACGAAGAACTGAGGGAGGTGGGCCTCTCGGAGGACATGGTGAAGAGGAACCTAGAGTTCGCGAAGTCGATCTACGGCGAGCTCGCCCCGCTGAAGCTGAAGACGGAGGAGCTGCCTGGCAAGGAAGAGCTCGTCCCGCTGGCCCTGGTGGTGTCGGGCGAAGGGACTGAGGACGTGACGCGCACGGGCAACTCCACGGTCCGGCACACAGGGAACTGGAGGACGTTCCGCCCGGCCATCGACTACGAGAAGTGCACCGACTGCATGATCTGCTACGCCTACTGCCCCGAATCTGCCATGTCCGTGGGAAGCGACGGCAGGGTGAAGATCGACTACGACAACTGCAAGGGGTGCATGATCTGCCTGACCGAGTGCCCGTTGAGGGCAATCAGCCAGACAAGGGAGGGCGGTTTGCAGTGAACGGCAAGCTCCTGACAGGCAACGCAGCCGCGGCCTCGGCTGCGCGTCTGGCGCGGGTCGACTATGTCCCCGCGTACCCCATCACTCCGCAGACGGAGATAATCGAGACGATTGCGGACTGGGTGAGGGAGAGGAAGATGGACACGAAGTTCGTCCAGCTGGAGTCGGAGCACTCGATGATGACCGCGGCCGGGGCCGCCTCGCTCGCAGGCGCGAGGGTGTTCACGGCCACCTCAAGTCAGGGGCTGCTCTATGCTCTGGAGATGCTGTACAACGTGTCCGGATGGCGAGCCCCTATGGTGCTCGTGAACGTCTCGAGGGCCCTCGCGGCCCCCATCGTCCTGGAGCCCGACCACAACGACGTGCTGGCTGCGCGGGACAGCGGATTCCTTCAGCTCCATGCGGAGACCTGCCAGGAAGTGGCCGACCTGGTGCTCATGGCATACAGGGTCGCCGAAGACCGCAGGGTGATGCTGCCTGCCATCGTGAACCTCGACGGATTCTACCTGTCGTTCACAAGGGAACGGGTGCTCCTCCCCGAGCAGGAGGCGGTCGACAGGTTCCTCCCCCAGTACCGTCCGCTCCACCCTCTGAGGGCGAGCAGGCCGGTCGCAAAGGGGGCGGCCGTCATGGAAGGATACGTCTACACCTACTTCAGGTACAACATGCACGCCGCGGCGCTCCGGGCACGGAAGGTCTTCAGCGAGGCGTCGAGGGACTACGAAAGGCTGTTCGGGAGGTCGTACGGGCCGGTGGAGGGGTACATGCTCGACGACGCCGAGTACGTCCTGGTGATGTCGAACTCGTTCACCACCATAGGCAGGCAGGCCGTGAAGCGGATGAGGGAGCGCGGCGTGGCAGCCGGGCTGCTCAAGCTCCGGATGGTGAGGCCGTTCCCGTCTGAAGAGGTCGCGGCCCTCCTGCGGGGAAGGAAGGCCGTAGCCGTCTTCGACCAGAACCTGTCTCCGGGATCGGGAGGGATATTCTACCCTGAGATCGCAGCGTCCCTCTACAACGCCAAAGGGAGACCCGCCGCGATCCTGCCGGTAGTGGGCGGGCTCGGAGGGAAGCAGCTCACCCCCAAGGAGATGACAACCATATTCGAGGAGATGCAGGCGATCGCGAAGGAAGGCAAGACCCCGTCGCCCATGTATCTGATGAGGAACGACGAGCTGGCGAGGGTGAAGAGGGCGGTCGCGCTGGCCCAGGGGGAGAGCTGATGGCAACCACGTCGCGCTTCAAGACACTGAAGGACATGCCCGTCGAAGACTACCTGACGCCCGGGAACACGATGTGCGCGGGGTGCGGGGGCATCCTCGCCGTCAGGATATTCCACAAGGTCCTTGGGCCCAACGTCGCATGGATCAACGCCGCAGGGTGCATGACGATCACCATGTCTTACCCCCTCAGCCCAATAAAGTCCAACTGGCTCTACACAGCCTTCGCGAGCGCGCCCGCAGGCGCCCAGGGGGTCAGGGACGCCCTCGACTTCCTCATCGCGAAGGGGAGGCTGCCGGCCTCTGAGGACATGAAGGTCGTCGTGGTAACGGGGGACGGGGCCGCGTACGACATAGGCTTCCAGGCAACCGCAGGGGCCATAGACAGGAACCTCGACTTCTACTACCTCTGCTACGACAACGAAGCTTACGGGAACACCGGCTTCCAGATGTCGACCTCCACCCCCTTCGGCGCGTCCACGAAGACCACGCCTGCCACCGAAGCCTTCCCGCTGGGGAACACCGGCAGGAAGAAGGACCTCTTCGAGGTCTGGAGGATACAGAAGGCGCCTTATGTCGCGACCCTCTCCAACTCGCACGGGGTCGACTTCCTGAGGAAGGTGGAGAAGGGGGGGACGATCAAGGGGCCGAAGCTATACATCGACTTCGCTGCATGCCCGACCGGCTGGGGGTTCGACCCCAAGGACTCGGTGGAGGTGGAGAAGCTGGTCGTCCAGACCGGGATCTGGCCGCTCAAGGAGTCGGTCAACGGGGTCGTGCGGCACACGTTCGTCCCCAGGTCTCTCGTACCTGTGAAGGAGTACCTGAAGACGCAGGAAAGGTTCAGGCACCTCTTCGAGCCGGCGGAGAAGAGCGAGGCCGTCTCGATCATCCAGAGCCAGGTGAACGAATACTGGAGGAAGGCCGCGGCGGCAGAGGACCTGGACGTAAGGCTCCCTGAGGGAGCCCGCTAGGGCAGGTCCGAGCGGGGGACAGGGACGCGCGCCTGGGAGAGCCGAGGCGCCAAGATTAGAACCCCCGGATTCGCCCCCTGATGGCATGGCGGGCCCGGCTCACTCGGGGAGGGGGGCGACGTGGTTCCTCGCGTTGATGTTCCTGGGCTACTTCGCATTCACAGCCGACAGGACCGTGCTTTCAGCAATGCTGAAACCCCTCTCGGCCTCTCTCGGCTTCGAAAGGACAGCGACGTTCGGGATCTCGGAGACCGCATGGCTCGCGGCCGCCCAGTTCGTCGGCGTGCTGGCCCTCGTCCTGGCGTCGGGGCACCTTTCTGACAGATACGGCCACAGGAGGGTGATACTCGTGGGGGTGGGTGTCTTCACGGCGTTCACCTGGCTGGTCGGGGTCGCGTCGGACTTTCAGCAGGCCTTCGCGTTCAGGCTCGTCAGCGGCCTCGGCGAGGGCCTCTTCTGGCCTGCGGCCATGTCGGCTGTGGCGAACTACTTCGGGAGGAGCAAGGGGCTTGCGCTTGGGATCTTCTACGCAGGATTCGACCTCGGAGGGGCGGCAGGCAACGGCATCGGCTCGGTCGCCTATGCGCTGACTTCCGACTGGAGGACCGCGTTCTTCATAGCCCCGCTGGTCGGGCTCCCGGTCCTCGCGGGAATCTCCGTCTCAAGGGGCGCGTTCGCTGGGGCAGCCACGAGGGTCGGAGCCCTGTCCATAGGAAGGGACAGCGTCGCGCTCCTCAAGAACAGGAGGGTCGCAGCCATACTGGCGTTCGCGTTCCTCGCCACCTGGGCCTCGGTCTGGCAGGTCGCGTACCTCCCCTACTACTATTCGGTGGTCCTCGGCGCCTCGGTCCCTGCGGCCGGTGCCATAGCAGCGGGTGTCCTGCTCTCCGGCATGGTCGGAAAGATAGCGCTGGGAAGGCTTTCCGACTCCGTGAGGAGGGACAGGCTCCTCCTGTTCCTTTCTGTACTCGTCGTGGCGTCCTACGCCCTGTTCTTCTCCACAAGGAGCTTCTTCATCGGGGTCGGCGTTGCGATGGCCCTCGGCTTCTTCAGCTCGGCCATGTTCCCTGTGATGCAGGCCCTGGCCTCGGATTCCGCTCGCGGGAGGACAGGCACAGTCCTCGGGCTGACCACTACCTTCCAGTCCACGGCCGCGGTGGTGGGGGTGCTGGTCCCAGGAGCCCTCTTCGCATTCGGGGACGTCCTGAGGGCGATCGCGCTCGGCGCCATGTTCCCGGCGGTACTGACGGCCCTCTCCGCGCTCACCCTCAGAGAGGTGAGGAGCCCGGGGCCCAAAAGTGAGAATGAACCCCATAGCTTATAGCGCGAAGCGGCGAATGAGGGGCGATGTGCGTCACGAGGGCAGGCAGGGCGGTCGCGGTCTCCAACGGCAGGGCGAGGGTGGAGTTCTTCGACGGCAGGGCCCTTGACGGCGTTGACGTGACCCTGGTGAAAGCGAAGAAGGGGGAATTCGTCGAGGTCTTCGGGAACATGGCGCTGTCCGTGCTGAGCGCCTCCGAGGCGAGGGCGAGGAAGAAGGCGTGGGCCGAAGTGAGGCGGGGAGCGGCTCTGTCCGCCGCCGAGGCGCCCCGATCATGAGAGACAGAGGGGTCATCTTTCATGCGAAGCACGCGTTCATGCCGAACTTCCTCGGATACTGCGGTCCCGACGAGAGGGGGAGGATAAGGCAGAGCCTCGAGGGGGGCGGGGCCGACGAAGCCCTTGTCCGGAGCCTACAGCGGTTCGAGGCAGCCTACCCGTTCCTGAAGCTGATAGCCAGGTCCGCGGGGAGGGAGGTCTTCGACTACGCGGTCCCGGAGGCGTACTGGATCGGCAACAGCCTCCTCACCAGGGTACCGGTCTCGGACTTCTACAAGTTCTACCACCACGAACTGCCAGGGAAGGACGCGCGGGGCGTCAGGCGCGCGTTCAGGTCGATCGACGGACACGCTCCACCGCACCACACTTTCTACGTGATGAGCACCTATGCGATGTCGGGCGCAGCCGACGGGCCAGGCCTGGACAACGAGCGCGAAGACAAGGTCGGACGGCTGGTGGACAGCTGCAGGATCTCCTGGGGGAAGGTCAGGAAGGTGAAGAAGAGCGAGCTGCAGGTGGAGTACAGGCCTGTGGTCGTAGCGGGGGGGAGGATGGAGCTGGCCAAGCCGAGGCTGAAGACGGTGAGTTACAACCCTGAAGTGAGGCCCTTCGACGCCGTGAAAGCAGGGGACGTCGTGTCGCTCCACTGGGACTACGCGTGCGACCTGCTCACGCCAAGACAGGTGAGGAACATAGCGAAGTACACCGACTGGGACGTCCTTCTCGTGAACGGGTTCCTCGCGAAGGCCGGAGAGAACCGGCGCTGACTAGCGCTGCAGGTCGGAGAGGAGTTCGATGCGCCTGATCCTCGCACGGTCGAGCGCCTCCAGCGACTTCAGCATCTTGGCGAGCTCGGCGGCGTTGCTTCTGGACTCCTCCTGAAGCTTCTGGTACGCGCGCCTCGCGGCTGCCTCCTTGGATCCGGCTGCCAGCCTGGCGTAGCTCTCGGCAAGATCCTCCTCTACTGCCAGCCACTGG
Organism: bacterium; assembly: GCA_027310575.1. Classification (GTDB taxonomy): domain Archaea; phylum Thermoproteota; class Nitrososphaeria; order Nitrososphaerales; family Gagatemarchaeaceae; genus UBA183. The sequence continues at coordinate 34,256 of DAIDAO010000017.1, forward strand.
ACCAGGTTCTCTATCGAGGTCTCTGCGTAGCCGGTCTTCACCGACTCCTCGACCTTCCTCGCGTCCCCCGTCGACGTCAGCTCCACTATGACTCTGCCCATCAGCTTCCCCTGTTTCTGTCCTGCGCGTCGTCTGTAATAAGAGCGACGCAGACGCGCGAGCACCGGGAGCCGGTCAGAGGACGGTCCCGAGTATGAGGAAGGGGAAGACGCCCGTCGCCAGACTCAGGCCTAGGAGGGAAGCCGAGGGGAGGAGGTCGCGGACGGTTCGCGCGTCCCTTTCGCCCTGCGCATCGCCGAAGACCACGGTGTTGACGATCCTGAAGTAGTAGCCGATCGACAGCACGATGTTGAGGACGACGGCCGCGGCAAGGAAGTAGAAGAGCGCGCCTGACATCTGCCCAGCCACGAGCAAAGACTCGACCACGAGAACCTCGCTCCAGAACATGCCGAAGGGCGGGGCGCCCATCATCGCTAGGGAGCATGAGGCGTAGAGGAACCCCAGGAGCCTGTTGCCTCGGCCGGCCCCTCGAAGGCTTTCGAGCTGAGAGGCTTCGATGGAAGCGTTCTTCCTGCCGATCATCATGAAGAAGTTCGACTTCAGAATCCCATGGTTCCAGATCGTGAAGACCACTGCGACGAGGCCGACCACGTTGAGCGTCGCGAGCGCTGCCAGCATGTAGCCGGTCTGCGTGATTGAGCTGAATGACAGGATCCTCCTCAGGTTGCCCTGCAGGAGCGCGGAGAGGTTCCCTACCAGCATGGTGACAAGGGCCAGTGCGGCTAGGACGGCTTGGAGGTTAGTCGGGCCGAACTGGTCCGGAGGGATCATGGGTGCGACGCCGCCGCCCGGGACGAGGGGCTGGAGCACCTTGAACAGCGCGAACACCCCCACGCCAGTCACTGCGCCGGAGATGATGGAGACGGCCGGGAGCGACGACGCGGAGTACACGTCGGGGAGCCAGGTGTGTAGCGGGACGACCGCGGCCTCGACCCCCAGGCCGACCAGGAGGACGATCAAGCCCAGTTCGCCGAAGTTCGTGCCGAGTGCCGCGCCGATGGCGGAGAGCCGGATCGACCCTGCGGTGAAGTATACCGCAGCGATGCCGTACAGGGCGAGTAGGCTTCCCACCCCTGCCATCAGGAAGTACTTGAGGCCGGCCTCCATGGAGAGGGCGGCCCTGCCGTAGGTCACGAGTCCGAAGGCGGTGACCGTCATCCCCTCCCAGAACAGGAAGAGGGCGAGGAGGTCCCCGGCGGACACCACCCCGACGATGCTGCCCAGGAGAATCGAAAGGAGGGCGTAGAAGGGGCCCTGTCGGCCCGACTCGAAGTAGCGCAGGGAGTAGCCTATGACCGCAAGTCCGATGACGAGGACCGTGAAGGCTGTAAAGGCTGTGAACCTGTCCGCGACGTACAGCGTGGCGAAAGGCTCCTCGACTGGCTGCAGGGTGACTGCACCCCCCAGCGACCGGGACCAATCCGACGCGAGCACGACCAGGGACGTGGCGGCCGCCAGGCAGACGACCAGGCCGGCTCCGTACCTCCTGACGGCAGGGGACGCGCCTCCCCCGATGTCAACGAGCAGGGCAAGCATCCCTCCGGCGAACAGGACCTCCATGACCGTCGTGGGCCACATGCTCAGAGCACCCCCAGAGCGAAGAGTGCGAACAGCGCAGCAGAGACGAGCAGGACCAGCCCCATGTTGAATTCGATGAGCCCGGTCTGGAGACGGGAGGCGGCCGCTGACATCGGCTTCAGGAGGCCGCTGTACAGAGCAGCGTACGCTCTGTCAAAGCCCAGCCCCTCGTGCAGAAGCCCCTGGCCAGTGCGCAGCACCCCGCTGGACCGGATGCCTGACACGGTCCTCTGGTAGTTCTGCAGGAAGGCGTAGTAGGCGACACCTGCGAAGGCTGCGAGGACGAGCAAGGATTCGGCCAGAGTCTGCGCTCCCGGAATCCAGTCGGTCGACGACAGCAGGGGCTGCGACTGCAGGATGACCCAGGCTGCCAGAACAGAGAGCACCAGGACCACGATCGGGACAAGCATCGCAGGGGGGGACTCAGGCGGGGACCCTTCTGCCGACGGCTTGCCGTGGAATACGCGGAGGAGCGCGCGGAAGCTGTACAAGGCTGTGAGCGCGAACGCGGCCAGCAGAAGAGCAGTCTGGGGGGCCCCTGCGCCGGACGCGAAAGCCAGGATCGCGTCCTTGCTCCAGAAGCCGACGAGAGGCGGGAGCCCGCTCATGGCGAGCATGGAGACGAGGAAGCCTACGTAGGTGTACTTCAGGGACCTTGCCAGCCCACCCATCCTGTCGATCTCCCTCGTGCCGAGCGCCGTTATGACAGAGCCCGCCGCGAGGAAGGCGAGGGCCTTGAAGAGGCCCTGGCTTATCATCTGGTACGCCCCCGCGGCCAGGCTCCCGAGCCCGATCGCCGCGAACATGAGCCCCAGCTGGCTTATGGTGGAGTAGGCCAGGACCCTCTTGATGTCGTCTGCGGCCATCGCGCATGCCCCTCCCACAAGGGCGCTGAGCAGCCCCACGCCCAGGATGACAGTAGTGAGAGAGCCGGCTAGCTGGGGGAGCGTGATCACAGGGTACATGCGCAGCATCAGGTAGACCCCAGCGTTCACCATCGTAGCCGCGTGGATGAGCGCGGAGACGGTGGTAGGGCCCTCCATGGCGTCAGGGAGCCACACATGCAGTGGGACTTGGGCGGACTTTCCCATGGCGCCAATGAACATCAGCAGGCCGAGCGCGAATATTGTCCCTGCGCCCAGGGTCTGGATACCCCCTGGTCCGAGGATTGCGTCGAAGCTCGTCGTGCCAAAGACGGCCGCTATGAAGATGACCGCTATGAGGAGGGAGGAATCCCCAAGCCTCGTCACCACGAACGCCTTCATGCCGGCCTTCCTGGCGGCAGGCCTGTCGGTCCAGAACGCGATGAGAAGGGCGGAGCAGACTCCGACGAGCTCCCAGAAGAAGTAGAACTGGATCAGGTTCCCGGACATCACCAGCCCCATCATGGAGCCCACGAAGAGCAGGATGAGGGAGTAGTACCTCGTCTGGCCTGGCTCGTCCTTCATGTAGCCGAGCGAGTAGACCACGACGAGGAACGAGACGAAGGAGACGAACGCCGAGACAAGGACGGAGAGCTGGTCCACCTCGACCTGCAGGGTCACGCTCAGAGACGGGAACCAGAGGGTGAGCCCCTCCGTCCCCCCTCTGGCGAAAGTGGCAGCGCCGTAGAGCGCGGCCGCCATCCCCGCGCCGGAGGCTGCCACGGCGAACCACCCCCGCAGGCGGCCGGAGATCCGCGAGACGACAGGCACGAACGGAACGCCCAGCAGCGGGATCGCCCAAGAAAGCCAGGCCCAGTAGATCACTGCCTAAGCCTCCTGATCTCGTCGGGGTTGAGGGTGTGGTACTTCCTGTAGACGACGACCACGATCGCGAGGCCGACCGCCTCCACAGACGCCCCCACGAGCACCGAGAGTATCACGAAGGCGTCGGAGAGGAGCCTGGAGCCGAAGCCCATGCCCGACGAGAACAGCGCAAGGTTGGCCCCGAAGACCGCGACCTGGAAAGACATGACCGTCTTGAGCAGGTTCTTCGAGAATCCGACGGAGCCGGCGCCCACGAAGACGAGGGCCGTCCCTGTGGCGAGGAGGATGGCCTGGTCAGCTGCCATGGTCATCTCCTCCGAGCAGGCTCACTATCGTGACCATGGCGCCGGCGAAGACCACAATCAGGATGAGGAGGTCCCAAGGGCGCACAGACCAGAGGAAGATCAGGACGTTCACCGAGGAGTCCGCGCCCACGTACCCCCCCGCCTGGCCGGGGAAGAGCACGAGGAGAGAGACTGCGCCCACGACCCCGGCCAACGGGATCGCTGCCGTGGCCAACCTCCGGGGGCCGAAGCCGAGCTCTGACTCGCCGGTTATCAGCACCACAGAGAGGAGGAGTACGGAGATCGCGCCTGCGAAGGTGATCATGGTCAGCAGGCCGAGGAGGGCATCGCCGTAGGCCGTGAAAGCGACGCCGAGGATGATCGACGTGTAGAAGAGGGCAATCAGCGAGTTGGAGACTTTGCTCGAGAGGAGCGCGGCCGCGACGCTCGCGAGCAGCGCGGCCGACAGCAGCAGCGCGACGTACTCACTTTGCATATCTCAGCGCCTTGTCCATGGTCAGCGACTTCTTGTCGAAGACCGCCAGCTCGAAGTCGTGCGAAAGGGTCAGGGCGCCGAACCTGCAGTCGTCGACGCACTGCCCGCACGAGATGCAGGTGTAGAGGTCGAAGGTCGGCCTCTTGATCTCGACTTCGCGTGACCCCACGGTCTTCTTCCCCACCGGGACCATCGTGATTACGCCAGCAGGGCAGACGACCTCGCAGACGCTGCACCCCGTGCACTTCACAGGGTCGACGTCCAGCTTGCCCCTGAACCTCTCTGTGACGACCTTGCGGCCGAACGGGTACTGCTCGGTGACCGGGCGCTCGATCGCAGTCCTGAACATCTCCCCAAGCGCACCGCCGACCTTCTTCCTGGATCCCTGCGTCACCTGACAAGCACCACCAGTGCGAGCTGGGCCATGCTCAGCGGGGTCAGAACCGTCCAGAACAGCTTGGCCGCCTGGTCGATCCTCACCCTGGCGAGCGCGGTCCTGATCGCGAAGATGAGGAACCCCACGGCGAAGAGTTTGACCAAGAAGTAGCCCGCGAACACCAGCGCCTGCAGAGTGGGGTCGGCGGTCAGGGTCGGGCCCCCGGCTCCCCCGAGGAACAGGCTCACGGCCAGCGCCGAGAGGAAGACGTAGCTGAGGTTCTTCGTGAGCTTGACGTAGGCGAGCGCGTTCCCAGAGAACTCGGTCATCCAGCCGCCGACGATCTCCGTAGTCGCGCTCGGGATGTCGAAGGGGGGTTTGTCGAGCTCCGCGAGCGTGGCTATCACGAAGACCGCGAAGGCCACAGGGGCGAAGGCGATGTACCAGACCGAGCTCTGCGCAGCAGCCACCCCCTGGATGGAGAGGCTCCCCGCCAGAATCGCCGGGGTCACCATCGAGATGATGAGCGGGACCTCGTAGCTCGTGTACTGTACGACCAGCCTCCCGACCGCTATGGTCGAGTATCTGCCAGCAGACGCGTAGCCGAGCATCGAAGCCATCAGCGTGGAGAAGGATAGGACGAAGAGCATGAAGAGGAGATCAAGGGGACTGCCGAGTATCGACTGATAGCCGGTCACAGGGATGAAGGCGATCCCGATGGCAGGTGCGGCGAAGTAGAGGGCGGGCCCCCACCTGAGGACGAACGTGTCAGCCTCTGCGGGGACGATCTCCTCTTTCGCGGCCAGCTTGAAGAAGTCGGCGACGGGCTGGAAGATGCCGAACGGTCCCGCCACCACGGGGCCGCGCCTCCCCTGCATGCGCGCGGCGGTCTTGCGCTCTAGCCACTCGAAGAGGAAGGCCAGCCACACGAAGAAGGTCAGCCCAGGGAAGAGGAGGAGCTCGGCCAGCAGCTGGGGGGTCAGCTGCGCCGCCCCCTGTAGTATTCTATCCCGTAGCTGCGGAGCTCCTCCCCGCTCACCGACCATTCCTTCGCCCTGTCCACGTCGACGACCGCGACCCGGTCCATGCAGCCGAAGCACGGGTCCATCCCTGTCAGGACGACAGGGACGTCTGCGAGCGTGTGCCCCCTGAGCATCTCGGTGGCCGTGAGGAGGTTGGCCATGGTCGGGGTCCGGACCTTCACCCTTTCGGGTGTGCTCCCCCCTCCGGACTTCACGAAGTAGAAGAGCTCGCCCCGTGGGGCTTCGACGTGGTAGGTCGACTCCCCGGCAGGGGCCACTCTCGGGAAGCTCGCCTTGAAGGGCCCCGCGGGCATCTTCTCGAGGGCCTCTTCGACCATCCTGCAGGAGTCGAGGACCTCATCGATCCTCAGGACGAGGAGGGACGCGATGTCTCCCCCGGTCGACGTCTGCACGTTGGGTATCACCTCGTCGTACGCGGCGTAGGGGTCCTCTGCCCTCACGTCCCTCCCGATGCCGGTGCAGCGCAGGAGAGGGCCGACTGGGGAGAGCCGCCTGGCCGTGTCCTGCGAGATCCGACCCACCCCCTTCGTCCTCACGGAGAGGGTCTCCTCGCTCTGGACCAGACCCCTGTAGTATTCTGCCCTCTTCCTGATGTATCCCAGCTCGGCTCGGACCTTCTGAGCTATCCCGTCCGGGAGGTCCTTCCTGACCCCGCCGAACGCGGAGTAGGACTTGTGCACCCGGTTGCCCGTGATCTCCTCCTCAAGGTCGAGGACGTGCTCCCTGTCCTTCCAGATCCACATGAACAGGGTGTCGAAGCCGGCCCAGTGACCGACCAGACCCAGCCAGAGCAGGTGCGAGTGAATCCTTTCGAGCTCGGCGACGACCACCCTGATGTACTTGGCTCTGGCCGGGACCTCGAACGGGTAGAGCGACTCGACCCCCTCGGTGTAGGAGAGGCTGTGGTGGAAGCTGCAGATGCCGCAGATCCTCTCGAAGAGGTAGATGTTCTTAGTCCACGTCCTTTCCTGGGCCGCCCGCTCGATCCCCCTGTGGACGTATCCTATCCGGGGTATCACCTGGACTATCTTCTCCCCTTCCAGTATCAGCTTGAAGTATTCGGGTTCCTTGAGCGAGGGGTGCACGGGCCCGAAGGGCATCATCCCTTCGGGGGAATACCGCATCAGCTCTGCTCCCGCTTCTGTCCTTCTGCTGTCCTGCGGCTGGTCACTCAAGCTCCATGATCCTCCTGATCTTCTCCGGGTCGGCCTCGCGGCGCAGGGGCGGCGGCGCGTCGGGCGGGTAGCTGTCGGGCAGGAGGAGCTTCTTCCCAGCGTACGGGTTCCCCTCGAAGCCTACCCCGAGCAGGTCCTGAATCTCCGCCTCGTAGAGGACGGCCGCGGGGAGCACGCCTGATATGGACTGCAGGCGCGGAGCCGCCTTCGGGACCGTGGTCCTCACCTGCACGAACCTCCTTTCACGCCAGAAGTGGTAGAGCAGTGCGATGTCGTCTCCGAGGTCGACCCCGGTGATTGTGCTGAGGTGATAGAGCCCGGGGAGGGAGGAGACCCCCCTGCAGGCTTCCACGACCTTGGACGGAGGCACGGAGATCACGGTCGACTTGCGCTCCTCCGTGACGGTCGCCCCGAGGGCAGCTCCCAGAGCTGCGAGTTCTTCACTGGACAACCGGCTCAAGTCCTGGCACCGGGTCTGGGTGCCCGCCGAGAACGAGCTTCACAATGCCGTAGATCAACGCCTCCGGCCTGGGAGGGCAGCCAGGGATGTAGAGGTCGACCGGGATGACCGAGTCGACCCCCTTCCCCACGTTGTAGCAGTCCTTCATCACCCCTCCCCCGAGCGCGCACGCGCCTATGGCCACGACGTGCCTCGGCTCCGGCATCTGATCGTAGACCGTCTTCAGGCGGTCGCGCATGAGGGGGTTGGTGGTCCCTGTCACCAGCAGCACGTCGGCGTGCCGGGGGCTCGGGACAAGCTCGACGCCGAGCCTTTCCGCGTCGTACCTGGGTGTCAGCGCAGCCAAGATCTCGATGTCGCACCCGTTGCACGATGCCGCGTTCACGTGAAAGACCCAGATCGACCTCTTCCTCGCCCACCGGGTCAGCCCGCTCCTAAAACCTCCCACCCCCTGCGAAGAGGAACCAGGCGACCGAGAGGGTCACCACGCTCCCTCCGCCGACGAGGAACAGAACCGGGTAGTAAGGCCCCGGCGCCTCGAAGGAGCCTGCGAGAATCAGGGCGAAGGTCTCCACTACGAGGAAGAGCGCGGCGAAGATGAACAGGCTAGACTGATACACCCCCCTGTGCGGGACCGAGTTCTCACCCCCCGCGAATGGTTCGTACTTCACGCCTCTCCCCCTCGAGCGCCTCCCAAGCCCTCCCACGAGGAGATACGCGGCGATGTCGACGACCACGATCACGAGAGGCCCCAGAATGACGTCCTCGATGTCTGTCAAGTCCTCCCCCCTATCGCTCGGGCGACCGCTTCGACGATGGTCCCGGCCGACTCGCTCACCGTCCTGGTGAGGCCCTCGCCGACTTCGAGCGACTCCGGCTGCACCCCCAAGATGTAGACCTCGGTCCCGGCGGCTGCGAGACCCGGAACGAGCCTGAGCGGGATGTTGTGCGTCGCGAAGAACCCGTACTTGGTCTCCGATAGTCTGCTGAACACGATGCTCCCGGGCTCCTTGGCGGCCTCGACCGCGTCGAAGATTAGCAGCCTCCTCCCCTCCGCCGCGAGCTTCGACAGAAGCCGCTCGGGCATCAGTGACGCCCGGTGGATCTTCACCCACGGAGCGGGTGCAGACCCCAGGTCCGATCGGAGCGCCCTGACCACCACCAGACCGACGGCGTCGTCGGTCCTGATGCTGTTCCCCACGCCGATGAGGTGCACAGGGCCCCTGCCGTCGGAGAGCGCTTCTTCCAGCCCCTCCCGCCAGCCGGCCCGATCCGCACGCTCCGGCGTTCCGCTCATGACATCTTCACGAGCCTGACCCCCAGTCCCGTTAGGATGCTCAGGGAGGAGCCGCACTTCGGACAGGCGAAGGCCGGGTCTATCCTGTGTTCGCGCCTCCTTACCTCGAGGCGGCCCTCGAAACCGCACTTCGGACAGCGCACCGAGCCCCTGGAGAACCTGACGGACAGCCTGGATCCCTCGGCCTTGGTGCCTTTCGACAGGACCGCGTATGCGGTGGTCAGAGACTCCCTCGTCAGGCCGAGCATCTCCCCCACTTCTACGGTGACCGTGTCTGGTCTGCCGCCTCTGCCAATCTCCTCCAAGACCGTCTGAAGGATCCTGTCGGCGTAGACGTACTCGTGCAACGGCTCCACGGACAGGCAGGGCGATATTTAGCGTGAACCCGGACCGCTGCGCCCCTTCGAGCCATGGCATATCGCATCGTCAGCCGGGGGGCCCTGGTCTGAGATAAGGAAGCGGGACGTTTCCCAAAAATGGGAACTTTTCGGCTACGACCCGAGACGGGTCAGGAACTCCTTCTTCGCCGCCACCACAGTCTCAATCGCCCCTTCCCACCCCTTCCTTTCTGTCCGTGACTTCATGACGATCTCCCTCATGGCAGCGTACACGTCGTCGAGCGTCGCCGCCCCGATCCCTGCCCTGTCGACCGCGCCCACGAAGTGCTCGTTTTCGATGTCAAGGGTGTAGCCGTTCTTCGCGAGGAAGGCGAGCCCTGCCACCAGGGCTGTCCGCTTGTTCCCGGCGTGGAAGTACTGGCCGCTTGCCACCTTGAACACCAGGAGGGCGGCCTTCTCGGGAATCGCGTCGTCGAGTTCCTGGTTGTCCGCCCGTTGCTCCACCTCCGTGACCAGCTCCGAGAGCTTCTTGCCGTCGGCTGAAGAGTACTCGTGGGTCTCCCCTGTCAGTGCCACGACCGCCCTGTTCACGTCCAACAGCGTCTCGAGGTCCATATGATGGACGGTCTTCCGCGCCACGGGCGCCCGCGCCAATGCCTGCAATATAACCGATTGAGAGCGGGAGATCTAGGGCCTCGGGAGCCATATTTCGACCGTGGTCCCCTTGGAGAAATCGTCAGCCACCCGGTCCTTCACTGCCACCCGCCCTCCGTATCTGTCGGTGACGAGGGCGTGCACTATCGAAAGCCCGAGGCCGCTCCCCTTTGCAGTCTCCAGATACCGCCTGAACACGCTCGGCTTGTGGGAGTCTGGGATCCCCTTCCCTCTGTCAGAGATCGAGACCTTCCAGCACCGTCTGCGCGGCCCCTCTGAGTTCCCCGGAAGCGAGTCAGGTTCCTGACTCAGGGCGATGCTCACCCTGCTTCCCTCTGTATACTTCACCGCGTTGGAGATGACGTTGACGAACACCTCGTCGAGGAGCTCGTCGGCCAGGACTTGGCCGCTGAGCCTCCCGTCGACCCTGAGCGCGACGTCGGGGTTTCCCTTCTTCACAAGGACGACGGACCTGTCGAACGACCCCTTGAGGCTCGTGGGGCTGAGCTCGACGCCCCTGGCCGCCATGATGCTCCCGAGCTTCTTCGCGCGCTCGATCAGCCTTGTGGACCCGTCCACCGCCCTGAGTATGGCGGATATCCGCTCCGACGTCTCGCGGTCCTTGAGCCGGTCGCCCAGCAGCTCGGCGTTGAGCCTGGCGACCTGGTTGAAGTTCCTGATGTCGTGGGTGAGAATGTCCTGCATGAGCTCTGCCCGCTTGCGGCTGACCTCTTCGCTCTCCCTGGCCGCCTTCTCCGCCTGTCTGAGCTCGGTCTCCCTCCAGACCCTGTCGAACATGCGGATGCTCTGCCTCACCCGCGGCTCCTTCGTCGTGATTATGGCTGACCCGAACGCCTTCTCGAACTCCTGCTCCGAGGGGTCGCGCTCGTCTATCGTGAGCGAAGCGGACCGGTCGACCACTATGACAGTGACAGTGTCCCTGGCCTCCGCCGGGTGGGTCGGCCTGTAGGCGATTCCACGGCTCGAAGCGGATCTTGAGAGTCGAGCCAGGATCTCCCTGTCGACCGGGACCAGAAGCCTGACGGACACGCCCTTCGAAGTCCGCTCTTCCAGGGCCCTGACCAGGCCGATGCGTTCGTCCCGGCGAAAGGCCGCGGGGGTCGGGAAGATGAGGAGGATCTCCGTCCTCGCCCCAGCTGCCAGCGAGAGGTACATCTCCTTGGCCCTTGCAGGCTCGCGCACGATCTCCATCTCGGGGAGCTCGGACCCTGACCGGAGGACCGCCGTGCGCTCCGCCAGGGCTTCTCCGCGCTCCCAAAGGGCGTCGAAGATGGACTGGTGCTCGGCCACGAGGGGATTGGCGGTGCTGCGGATGAGCGGGTGGGATGCCCTGAATTCCCCGACCGCGAGTGAGGACAGATATTCCGAGTCGGACACCGCCCAGGAATTGCCGCGGAGCCCGCCGACGTGGCGAACTTCCATGTATCCCGAAGCTGCCTGCATCGCGCCGGCGTTGTCTCGGCTCACCTCGGTGATCAGCCGGGTCTTCACACCCCTCTTCCTGGCGCCCTGGAGCGCGTTCACGAACTCCGTCCCGGACCTTGGCCCGACGTATGAGACGCACATGTCGAGCCTGTCCCTTGCCCTCGCGAAGAAGGAAAGGACCGACTCCATGACCCCCTGCTGGCTCTGGATCACCTCGGTCGTGTCTCGTCCGGGGTTCAAGGCTGTCGCACCGCTCTGCATGTGAAGCTCTCGAGTGTATTTCAGCCTATGCAGGTCCGGCCGGCGCGGGATGTGAACGCCTTTAAGCCCAGAGGGGGTGTCGTCGTTCCTTGAAGCTCGTAGTCGCTCTTGGGGGCAATGCGCTGCTCCGGCCTGAACAGAGAGGGACCTACGAAGAGGTCGTGGAGAACGTCAGGGAGGCCTGCAGGCAGGTCGGGAAGCTGGTATCCATGGGGCACCAGCTCGTGCTGACGCACGGAAACGGGCCCCAGGTCGGGAACATCGCGCTGCAGCAGGCTTCCACCTCGGAGGTCCCCGAGAACCCGCTGCACGTGCTCGGTGCGATGACGCAGGGGGAGATCGGATACCTTGTACAGCGGGAGCTCGGGAACTTCCTCCGGCACGCCGGCATAGCCAAGCCGGTGGTCTCGCTGGTGACGCAGGTGCAGGTCTCAGAGGACGACCCCTCGTTCTCCAGTCCGACGAAGCCCATAGGCCCGTTCTACAACGAGTCGGACTCGAAGAAGGTCCATGACGAGAAAGGCTTCGTGATGAAGAAGGTGGGGAGGGGCGCGAGGCCGTACAGGAGGGTAGTCCCCTCTCCGGAGCCGGTGCGGATCGTCGAGTCGGAGGCAGTGGCGGCGATGATCCGATCGGGCGCGATCGTGGTGGCAGGGGGAGGGGGCGGGATCCCGGTCGTCGCGAAGGACGGCAAATACGAAGGGATCGACGCCGTGATAGACAAGGACCTGGCGGCGGAGAAGCTGGCCGAGGGGGTGGGGGCCGAAGTCCTGCTGATCCTCACGAACGTCGACTCAGTGAAGGTCGGCTACGGGACGCCTCAGGAGAAGAGCCTGGACAGGATCACCGTCGCGAAGGCGAAGAGCCTCCTTGCGCAGGGGCAGTTCCCGCTTGGGAGCATGGGGCCCAAGGTGACGGCCTGCGTCCGCTTCGTCGAGCACGGAGGCAGGATGGGGGTCGTGGCCTCGCTCGAAAAGGCGATCGACGCGCTGAACGGTGCGACTGGGACTAGGGTCGTGCCAGGCTGATTAGGAGCAGAGACACGACACCATACGTTGATACGGGACAAGGCTTTTATAATTTTGAGGGGTTCTGACGTACCTTGACAGCCGACGCATTCGTAGGCAAAGCTGTCCCCCCGGAGGACACGGTGCGGAAGGTGACGGGGACGGCGCTCTACACCTACGACTGGGAGGTCCCCGGGACGCTATACGCGAAGCTCGTGACGAGCACGGTCCCTCACGCAAAGATCGTCAGGATCAGCCTCGAGAGCGCAAAGGCGGTTCCTGGCGTCGTAGCGGTGCTCACCGGAAAGGACATGCCCTTCAGGGTCGGAATGTACGCAGGGGACAGGGACCTGCTGGCTGTCGAGAAGGTGAGGTGGGCGGGGCACCCGGTCGCCCTGGTCGTGGCCGAGACACTCGAAGCTGGCGAGAGAGCGTCTGAGCTCGTTGACGTGGAGTACGAAACGCTCCCGGCGGTATTCGATCCGGTCAAGGCGATGGAGGCGGACGCACCTCTGCTGCACGAGAGGATGGAAGAGTACAAGCACGCGCCCGTATTCTACCCGGTCCCCGGGACCAACATAGCCAACAGGTTCAGGCTCGTCCACGGCGACGTCGAAAAGGGGTTCGGGCAGGCCGACGAGCTGGTGGAGGAGGAGTTCCGGATATCTCACGTCAGCCACGCCTACTTGGAGACCCAGAACGTCGTCGCCCAGGCGTACAGGGACGGGACCTACGAGATCTGGACGAGCGCGCAGTCCCCGTTCGTGGTGAGGCAGATCATCTCCGAGTCCCTGAACATACCGTACAACAAGATCACGATCAGAGTGCCCTTCGTCGGGGGCGGGTTCGGAGGGAAGGCGGGCCTGCAATGGGAAGCGCTGGCCGCGATGGCGTCCAAGGCCGTAGGTTACAGGCCTGTGAAGCTGGTCCTGTCGCGCAAGGAGAACTTCTCCTCGGGCGCGTCCAGGGAGGGGGTCGTCGCGAACGTGAAGGCGGGGTTCACGAAAGACGGGAAGTGCGTCGCCTACAAGGTCAGGTTCGTGCTGGACGCAGGCGCTTACGCAGACTACACGGTGAACGTCTCCAGGGCGATGGGATACTCGGCCGAGGGGGTGTACGAGGTCCCGAACGTCCAGTGCGAGTCCCTCGCGGTCTACACCAACAAGGTCCCGACGACAGCGATGCGGGGATTCGGATACTCGGAGAGCAACTGGGTCCTCGAGCAGGTCTTCGAGAGGGCGGCCAAGAAGCTTGGAATGGATTCGGCGAAGATCAGGCGGGTGAACCTCCTCAGGCCGGGCGAGTCCCATACGGCCACAGGCGAAAAGGTCAGGGAGGACGTGGGGGACCCGAGGAAGGTCCTGCAGACTGTTCTGGAGGGGATAGACTGGGACGGCAAGGTCGAGCGTCCGTCCGAGCCATGGAAGGTGAGGGCGAGGGGGTTTGCCCTCTGCGTGAAGGGACCGTCGCAGCCTCCGAACGCTTCGTCGTCAGCGATCCTGAAGTTCAACGAGGACTCGACCATAGACCTGGTCCTCGGCACGGGCAACTTCGGCCAGGGGACGGCCACCGCGATCTCGCAGATGGTCGCGGACCAGTTCGGTGTCGCGGTCGAGAAGGTCAGGGTGGACCCGGTCAGGGACACCGGCAAGTCTGCCTACACCTGGCAGACCGTCGGGAGCAGGGGTCTCTTTACTGACGGGGTCGCGACGTTGCGCGCGTGCGAAGACGCGAAGGGCCAGATACTCGACCTCGCTTCCCAGGTGATGAGGCTCCCGAAGTCGGAGCTGGAGGTGGCGGAGGGGGCTGTGAAGGCGAAGGGGCGCCCCTGGCTCTCCATCCCGCTCCGCGAACTCGTCTTCGGCTACGTCTACCCGAACGGCAACACGGTGGGAGGGCCGGTCATCGGGAGGGGCCAGTACACTTCCAGCCTCAACACGTACCTCGACCCTCAGACGGGCCAGGGGGTCCCGACCATATTCCACACGTTCGGCGGGACGGCCGTAGACATAGAGCTTGACCTGGTCACGGGAGCGATAGAGGTGAAGAAGGCGGTCCAGGTCTTCGACGTCGGCAAGGCGATCAACCCGCTGCTCCTGAAGATGCAGCTCGACGGGGGTTTCATAATGGGGATGAGCATCGCGCTCTTCGAGAAGATAAAGTTCGACGAGCAGGGTTGGGTCATGAACCCGAACTTCACGAGCTACTACCTCGCCAGGATGAAGGACGTGCCGAAGGACTTCGTCGCCAGGTACGTGGAGACCCCCCAGTTCGACGGCCCCTTGGGCGCGAGGGGGATCGGCGAGCTGAGCATGATCTCGGTTGCGTCTGCCATATCCAACGCTGTCTTCAGGAGCACAGGCGTGAAGCTCAACAACCTCCCCATGAGCCCTGAGGAGGTGTGGGCCGCCATCTCTTCGCAGAAGCCTGAGCTGCTGGCCAAGGCGATGGAGAGTTACGGCAGGGTGGAGACCGCGGTGAAGGCGAGACAATGAGCTTCGGCTCGCCCTATGTGACGCTCCCCGACTTCGCCTACCACAGGCCCAAGAGCCTCGACGAGGCTCTAGCCCTGCTCAAGGAGCACGGAGAGGAGGCGAAGGTCATGGGAGGGGGCGTGGGGCTGATCGCGTTCATGAAAGAGAGGCTGATGTCCCCGGCGCACGTGATAGACGTGAAGGAGGTGCCCGAGCTCAGGCAGGTGAGGCACGTCCCGGGCAAGGGCCTGAGCATCGGGGCCGCCGTCAGCATCAAAGAGCTGCTGGAGGGAGGCACGCTCCGCGGGTACGCGGTCCTGGAAGAGGCGCTGGCCAGGGTGGCCGACCCGATGATAAGGAGCAGGGCCACATTGGCGGGCAACCTGTGCGAGGCCATACCCTGGGTGGACAGCCCGCCTGCCCTGATAGCCCTGGGCGCATCCGTGGAGATCGCGGGCACGGGCGGGACCAGAGAGGTGCCCGTGTCGGGATTCATCAGGGGCCCAGTGGACATAGACCTGAACCCCGGCGAGATAGTCACAGGCATCATGCTCCCCGACCCGAAGGGGACCTTGAGCGCCTTCGAGAAGTTCACAGCCGGGTCGGAGTTCTCACTGGCCAGCGTCGCGGTCGCGCTCGCCGGCGGGGGGAGGAAGCGGAGCGTCGCGATGGTGTACGGCGCAGTCAGCTCCACGCCCGTAAGGTGCGCCGAGGCAGAGCAGGCGGTCGCTGATGGGCTGACACCGGCGAACGTCAGAAGAGCGGCCGACATGGCATCCGAGAAGGTGGAGTGCGTAGACGACGTCCTCGCGAGCGCAGCCTACAGGAGGCACCTGGTCAAGGTGATAACCACAAGGGTCCTTCGGAGGATGATGTCCGCATGAGGGAGATCACCGTCAGGGTGAACGGCCAGGAAAGGAAGAGGCTGGTCAAGGACAACGAGCTCCTGCTGGACTTCCTCCGCGAGAGGCTCGAAGTGAGGAGCGTGAAGGCGGCGTGCTGGAGGGGCGAGTGCGGGCTCTGCACGGTCAAGCTGGGCGACCATCTCGTGAAGTCCTGCCTCGTGCTGGCCGTGGAGGCGGACGGCAAGGAGGTCGAGACGGTCGAGGGCATCACTCCGGATGGCGAGCTCACGCCGATCCAGAAGGCGTTCGTCAGCCACGGCGCGGCCCAGTGCGGATTCTGCACCCCTGCCTGGGTCCTGGCCACCCACGAGCTGCTGCAGGCGAACCCCCACCCGAGCGAGGCCGAGCTCACCGAAGCCACAAGCGGGCTGGTATGCAGATGCGGGACCTACAACCAGATACGCGAAGCCGTGGAGGAAGTCTCCCAGGCCAGGCCCCGCCTTGCCAAAGAGAACCTGGCGAGCAGCTAGACGCCCCGCGCAGCTCGGGACAACGATTAAAACGGCCTGACCTGCCGACGGTCAAATGGTAAAGCCAGCCGTTCCGATTTCGTTCGACTCCTTCAACTTCTCCGTCGAGGAGATAGAAGGGTACCTCGGGGGCATCCCAGACGACCCAGCCTTCCAGAAGCCCTTCCCGCCCAAGACGTACACCATGAAGAGCGGGGAGCAGCTGGTCATCAGGGCCGCGGAGAAGAAGGAAGCCCCGGCCATCCTGAAGTCGCTGAAGCCGCTTATAGACGGGAAGTATGACAAGGACTTCTACCATCTTGTCGGGGTGAGGACCTACGCAGAGATACTCGCCTGGCAGCAGAACAGGCTGAAGGACACCTATGTGATAGTGGCCACAAAGAAGGACGGGGAGCTCGTCGGCCTCGTCGACCACAGGTTCTGGGACAGGAACGTGGCCATCAGCCTCCACACGCTCGTGCTGAAGAGGGCCGAGAGGGTGGGGGTCCTTCTCTACCTCTCGAAGATCGAGCACGCCCTGGACCTGGTCGGCGCGAACGAATGGTGGGCCACGTTCGAGAGCCCCTTTGGGTTCAGGCTGGGGTTCAGGTTCAACCACGTCACGAAACCGTGGCCGGAGATGCAGCACGAGCTCGGCGGGGCGAGGATATTCTACATCAACAAGCAGCAGTGGGAGGAGTACGTCAAGCCCTTCGCCAAGGAGAAGAACTGGCTCGGCGCGAGACCCGTGGACAAGAAGCTCCTGGCCGCGACGATGCCCCTGAAGCCCACGTCGGAGATCGAGATAGAGTTCTAGGAGACCGTCTGCCCTCAGAGCAGCCTGTCGAGGGCGTCCGCGAGCTTCTTCTCTAGCTTGGGAGCCTGTGAAAGGTCCAGCTGGGCGCACCTGACCTTCTGGCTTTCCAGGGCCTCCCTGAATATGTCGAGCCCGACGTTGAGGACCACCAGGTCAGACGACAGCAGGCTCTCCGATCTGCCCTTAGGCAAGGAGCTCCCCCCACTTCGTTCTCAGGCGCTCAGAGGCCGCGTCGCCCCCGATAACGAGCGCCGCCGCTGCAGACAGGAGCGCGTTGCTCGGGAACAGGATGACCCCGCTCTTCGAGAGCCTCTCGCTCTGCTCGCCCAGCGGCTGGGGGTCGGAGTTCGTTCCGCAGACGTGTGCCATGAAAACGAGCTCGCGCCCCTTCTTCCTGGAAGCCTCCATCGCTTCCCCGATGGCCCCAAGGAGCGAACCCCCTGGGTCGCTTGCCGAGCCGTAGCCGAGGACGATGTCGAGCATAATAGCTGCCACCTCGGGGTCCCCAGACTCCTGTGTTATGCGCAGCTTCCGGAGCGTGGGGTCGATCATCGGGTGGGCCCTCCCGGCCGTAAACGATTCGTCCCCGAGGTCTACCACGCTGTTCTCCCTGCTCAGGTTCGGGTCCTGCAGGGCGAACCTGTCGGAGAGCGGCGTGTTGCTGTAGGGCTCTCCAATCAGCTCCCTGAAGATCAGGAGCGTTTCGTGGGCCAGCGTCCCTCCGCTGAAAAGGCCGCGGACGAACTTCTGGCCTGGGCTGAGACCGGAGGCGACCTGCGCCGACGCCCTCAAGAGCTCTTCGAAGCTCGATCCGATCCTCGCCCTGAAAGCCTCCTCCGCGGCTCCTCCGGCGATGGAGGTTGCGCGCGAGACAGCAGAGTGGAGGGTCTTGGCGTACCTGATTCTCCCTCCGCGCTCGGAGGGCATGTCGAGCCCTAGGAAGCATGCGACCACAGGCTTGGTGGTGACCCGCTCTGCGTGGTCTATGACCTCCCGGATGACCTTCTCTTTAGGCGTCTTGGCCACGATCATAATCGTCTTGGTGCTCTCGTCGCTCTCGAGAACGGAGAGGCAGTCTTTCATCATGAGGCCTCCGACCTCCTCCCTCACGTCAGTCCCACCTACGCCGAGCGCGGCGGAGACGCCCAGACCTATGTTGTCGAGCATGGTTGAGACCTCCTGGATTCCTGTCCCGGCTGAGGCCACGATGCCGACATCCCCCCTCCGGACCGAGTTGGCGAAGCCCAGCCCCACACCGCTGATTATCGATGTACCAGCCCCTGGCCCTAGGACCAGAAGGCCGCGAGAGCTCGCATAGGACTTCAGCCTGATCTCCTGTTCCAAGGGGACGTGGTCGCTGAAGAGGTGGACGTTCACTCCGCTCCTGAGGAGCTCCATGGCGGGGTCGAAAGCCTGCCACCCGGGCACCGAGACTATGGCCATGTTCGCCCTCCCGACGCGGTCCATCGCGGTCTTCACGCTGTGAAAGACCGTGGTCCGCTGCCCTCTCCCTCCAGCGGGAGGAGACAACACCAGGCGTTGGACCCTCGCCATGACTTCTGTGGCGTCGGCTCCCTCGCTGGTGCGCACGGCAATGACCAGGTCGCCGTCCCCTGCGTTCCTGCTCTCCTTGCCGAGCAGGCCCAGGTCCTGGAGCAGGCGCCGGTTGGTCTCGGTCCCCATGGCGACGACGGCGTCGGAGACTCCGCTGAGCTTCTTCACGTCCTCTGAAAGGCGCATGAGCTGAATCGAGTCGCGGAACAGGTTGCGGAGGACGACCTCGGCGACTGGCATCGGGTTCTTCCGGCGTCCCCGATTCGTGTTAAGCATTTCCATCCCGCAAATGTTTAACAGGTCAGGAGCGGCAAAAGGGACCCTTGACCGTCACAAGGGATGAGGTCGAAGCCGCGAACCAGAAGGCGGTAGGACAGATGATGGATTCGGAGCCAACTTGGATTGACATCGCGCCGGCTGCAAGGAAGATGGAGCTCAGAGGGAAGAAGCTACTGCACGCTGGCCCTCCCATGGCCTGGAAGGATGCGAGCGGCCCGATGAGGGGGGCAATCATAGGCGCAGTCATCTACGAAGGGTGGGCGGACACGGAGAAGAAGGCCGTCAGGCTCGTCGAAGAGGGTGAAGTCGTCCTGGACTGCGACCACCACCATGATGCCGTCGGACCGATGGCTGGGGTAATCTCTCCGAGCATGCCAGTCTTCGAGCTGGAAGACAAGAAGTTCGGCCGCCGGACGTACTCTAACATGAACGAGGGGATAGGCAAGGTCCTCAGGTATGGGGCTTACAGCAAGGAAGTGCTCGACAGGCTCCGGTGGATGGCGGAGACTGTGGCACCTGTCCTCAGGGCCACGGTAGGCAGAATCGTGAAAGCCAATGGCGGGTTCCCCCTGAAGCCGATGATCGCCCAGGCCCTGACGATGGGGGATGACTGCCACAACAGGTACGTCGCCGCGACATCGCTCTTCGCGAAGCAGATTGCCCCCTACATGGTAAGAACAGGATATGACCCGAAGACCTTGTCTGAGGTGAGCAAGTTCATCGACGGCAACAACTTCACCACGCTGAACATGGGAATGGCTGCGGGGAAGGCGATGACCCTCGCGGGGCATGGTGTGAAGTACAGCACGCTGGTGACCGTGATGTCCAGAAACGGGACGGATGCGGGAATCTGGGTGAGCTCACTGGGGAAGAAGTGGTTCACAGCGCCCGCTCCGGTACCGAAGGGCCTCTGGTTCCCAGGGTTCACCGAATCGGACGCCAACCCGGACCTCGGGGACAGCTCGATCACAGAGACGGCCGGCTATGGGGGGTTCGCCATGGCCGCAGCGCCAGCGATAGTCTCTTGGGTGGGGGGGAGCGTCCAGGCGGCGCTGGATGTGACTGAAAGGATGTACGAGATCACCCAGGCGCAGCACAAGCACTTCTTGATTCCGTTCCTCGACTTCAAGGGGACCCCCGTGGGCATCGACCTGAGGAAGGTGCTGAAGACAGGGGTGGCCCCGACCATCAACACAGGGATCGCGCACCGGGAGGCGGGGGTGGGCCAGGTGGGGGCAGGGACGGTCACCTTCCCCATTCAGATCTTCAAGGACGCCTTCGCGGCCTTCGTCGACAAGTACGGCGCATGATGCAGCGAGCCTCGTCCGTCGGAGAGCTCGCACAGAGGTTAATCTCCAGAGGCGGCCATGGGACAGTGACCAGGGTATTCAGTCGCTCGGCATACCTGCGGGCAGATCCCGATTTCCTCCTGCTTCTCTGGAGCGACGGGCGTTCCCCCATGACAATCAACGTCGTCGGAGAGGCCGACGGCTCGAAGGGGCTGGAAGCAGGCGAAGAGTGCGAGCTGAGCAGATCCGGGATCAGGGCCAGGAGCGTCGAAGTGACAGTGGAAGGCGCCCGCCCCTACAGGAGTCTGCTGCGGAGGAGGGGCGCGGTCGCGTTCCCTGGACCCGGCGACCTTGCGAAGGGGGTCGCCCTGCTGAGGTCGCTCTATGACGCCTCCCCCCGTGGTCCCTCCTTGGTTTCAGACCTGCTGTTCCGCCGGTTCGCAGAGGGCCGCCTGGTTCAGGCCGCGGGCGGGGCCAGGAGACTGGGGTTCGGCGACTTCCTCGGGCTTGTGGGGAGGGGAGGGGGATTCACCCCTGCCGGGGACGACTTCGTCGCAGGGTTCACATCGGCCTTCAACTACATCTCCCGCAGCAAGGGATTAGGTCAGATCGTCATCTCGAGGGCGCTTGTGTCGTCGAGGACCGTACCGGAGAGCGCAGCCATCATGGTCTATTCTTCCAAGGGCTACGTGGACGAAGGGATGGAGCGGCTGATTCTCGACTCGCTCGGAGGCCGAGCGTTTTCTGACGACCTGATGGCGCTCGCTTCCAGGGGGCACACTTCAGGACTGGACATGTCCCTTGGGGTCCTTCTCGCCGAAGCCGTCGGGTCGGGCGCTGAGGACGGGGGGAGGGCGCTGAGGAAGTGCCTCGCCGCGCTCGGCCGATGAATGATGAACGCTTTATACCACCAGCCCTGAATGCGGTGACGAACCTGATAGGGATGCAAGCGGAAGCGCCTGTGCTCGAAGCGAAGGGACTTACGAAGCGGTTCGGGGACTTGGTGGCTGTAAACGGCGTCGACTTCGAGCTCAAGAAAGGCGAGATACATGCCCTGCTTGGCGAGAACGGAGCCGGAAAGTCCACCCTGTGCAACGTCATCTACGGCTACTACAAGCCGGACGCAGGAGAGGTGCGAGTAAAGGGAAAGGCGGTCAAGATAACTTCCCCCAAGGAGGGAATGCGGGCCGGCATAGGGATGGTCCACCAGGACCTCATGCTCATCCCCAACTTGAGCGTGATCCAGAACCTCAGCCTGACCACTGACGTAAAGCTGACCAAGCCCATCCTCGAACTCGGGTCCATCAAGAGCAGGCTGCTGGAGATGGAACAGACCTATGGGCTCGAAGTGGATCCGGAAGCCCAGGTCGAAGACCTTTCCGTGGGGGAGAGGCAGAGGGTCGAGATACTGAAGTGCCTCTTCATAGGAGCAGACATCCTCCTCTTCGACGAACCTACCAGCCACCTCACTGAGATCGAGACGGAGAAGCTCTTCGAGAGCCTCAAGCGCATGGCATCCGAAGGCCGCTCGATAGTGTTCGTGACTCACCACATAGACGAAGTGACGGCAATCGCGAACAGGATAACCGTGATGAAGCTCGGGAAGGTTGTCGCGACCAAGATGAAGACCGAAGTGACCCCGGACGAACTGGCGATGCTTATCGTCGGCAGGGAGGTGATGTACAACGTGCAGAAGCAGGAAGTGAAGCTCGGAGAGCCGTTGCTTCAACTCGTCGACGTCTCGGCGAAGAACGACCTAGGCACGCCCGCCCTCAGGGGTGTATCCATCGAAGTCAGAGCGGGAGAGATCGTCGGGGTCGCCGGAGTGTCCGGGAACGGCCAGAGGGAGCTCGACGAGGTAATAACGGGAATGCGGAGCCCGATCTCGGGGAAGGTCGTGCTCGCTGGGAGCGACATCACTCATCAGAAGCCAGATGAGGTCCGCAGGGTGGGAGTGGCGCACGTATGCGAAGAACACACGACAGGCTTCGTCTTCGATTTCTCGCTCAAGGACAACCTCATCCTCCAGCCTTTCCTTGCCGACCAGTTCAAGAGCGGAGTCCTACTGGACGACGGGAAACTCCGTGAGAAGACAAAGGAGCTCCTGAAGGACTACAACGTCGTAGCTTCTTCGGAGGAGGCGCCGTTGAGGACCTTGAGCGGCGGGAACCGGCAGAAGTTCCTCCTCGCTAGGGAGCTCTTCTGGGAGCCAAGGGTCATAGTGGCGAACAACCCCACCAAAGGGCTGGACGTCGGCTCTGCAGAGTACATCCGCAATATACTCATGAAGCAGAAGGCGGCCGGAAGGGCGATACTGATGATCTCTGCCGACCTGGACGAAGTGCTGGACATGAGCGACAGGATAGCGGTGATGAACCAGGGTAGGATCGCCGGTGTCGTCGACGCCAAGGAGGCGAACATGCACGAACTCGCGACGCTCATGACTTCGGGGACGAAGTCGTAGCGCTGGCTATCCTTTGCGGTAGGGCTTCAGCAGGAACTTGGGCGCCCTGGCCTTTCTCCCGAAGACGGGAATCAGGGCCAGGAGGAAGACGTAGGGAAGCATGTTGAACAGGGTTGACACAGACGCCACCGTAGAACCCGCTATGGAGATGTATTCGTTCTGAAGGGCGTACACCAAGTTGAAGGACAGGGCAGCGAAGAGCGTAGGATAGGGTTTCCAGTTCGCGAAGTATATCATTGCCAGCACGATGAAGCCCCTTCCCGCGATTATGTCGGTCTGGAAGTTGGGGACGAAGTTGCCAGCAAAGTAAGAGCCTGCGAAGCCGAACATGAATGCGCCGAAGAGCGTCGCGAGAAACCTGACTTTGGCCACGTTCACCCCCATGTTGTCGGCTGCCTTCGGGTTCTCCCCAACGGCCCGAACCCTGAGTCCTAGAGAAGTTCGGCTCAGGAAGAGCGCAGTTAGGACGACGAGAACTATGGACAGATATGCCATGATGTCCTGCTTGAGGAAGATCGTCCCGATGATAGGAACACTCCCCCAGTCTGAGAAGATGGGCGGGAGGGAGATGTACCCTGGCGTGAGCCCGGAAGGATAGGCGATATTCCAGACCACGAAGGAGAATCCGAGGCCAAAGAGATAGATTGCGAGCCCCAGGGCGATCTGGTCAAGACGCACCCGGATCGCGAAGAAAGCGAAGACCGCCCCGATTATCCCCGCCATCGCGAGAGCAGCAAAGAGAGCGACCCACGGGTCCCCTGTCTCGTAGTCGACGATGAAGGTCGTCACCAGTGACATCAACATTATCCCCTCAAGGCCCAGGTTCGCCACGCCGGATTTCTCTGATACAATCTCTCCCATCCCCGCGAACAGGTAGAAGGGGGAGAGCTGCAGGGTCGTGGAGAGCACCGCGGTCACCACGTCCGAAAGGGCGACCGTCACGCCGTCCGTCTCCTTTCGGTCAGGTAGGCGCCCGACAGAATACCGACCATCATGATGCCCTCCATCGCGAACTCGACGTAGTACGGCACGCCGACAGTCACGGCCATCGACTGCGCGCCGATGGTGATGTAGGCGAAGAAGAAGGCGGCGATCCCTATCCCCAGCATGTGCTTCCTGCCCACGAGGGCTACGATGATGGCGACCAGCCCGTAGTTGGAGGAGAAGGAGCCGATATCGAGTTCATATCTGTAGCCCATAATGTAAGTGGCGCCAGCGAGCCCTGCGAGCGCTCCCGCGGTGAGCATCGTGATCGTCATGACGCGGGGGATGCTTATCCCTGCGTATCTCGCGGTCTCGGGGCTTTCCCCGACCGTGTTCGCCCTTACCCTGAACGGCGTGCGTTCGACCAGGAAGTAGAGGATAACCCCGATGGCGATCGTCGCAGGCACAGCGTACGTGATTGGAACGCCCCCGACGATATTCGGAATCTGGAACGTGGAAGGAAGCACTTTCGTGATGGGGAACCCGAGTGCGGTCCCGGGGCTCTTTATGGGCCCGCTGAGCATGTAGAACCCGAAATTGAACGCCACGACGTTCAGAAGAATCGTGACCACGATCTCGTTCGCACCGAACTTCACCCTAAGTATGGTCGGGACTGCAATCCAGAGGAGTCCCCCGATCGCCGCACCCAGGATCATGGCGGCGTAGAGGAGCGGCGCAGGGAGAAACGCCATGTAGGTGTAGGCGACGAACACCATCACCATCCCGGCCAGGAGCTGGCCTTGGGCCCCTATGTTCCAAAGGCCCGCCTTCAGAGCAAGGCCTATCCCCAAGGCCATTGAGTAGAACATCACGAAGAGGACGAAGATCTGCTGAACCCCGCCCGCGAGCCTGATCGGATTAAGAAAAAGGGAGGACAGGGCAACCCCGATGTTGCCGCCGGCGAACACCACCACCAGGAGCCCGGCAAGTATGCCGAGCCCCACGGCGAAGGCGTTGTACGCGGTCGCCCGTAGCCATCGGAGGCCCTGCGTGTCCTGATGCACCCTCTATGGTAGACTCGAAACTGGTGGGAGGTAGCTAAACAGCGCAGCCATGTCGCCTGTCGGCATGCCGCCGCCGGACGGCACCGTCAGGGTGGTGTCAGCGCAGCTGGGAGCGCTTGGATTGACGAAGCAGTACGGCGCTCCGCCAGATGTTGAAGCGAAGGAGATGATGATCGACCCCTCCACGATGCTGTTCTGCAACGCGAGACCTGCGGCTTTCACGTTAGCCGGTAGGTTGGGGCCTGGCTGTACTCTCTCGAGACCCGAAGCCATGTCGACCTTGGTGTAACCCCAGTGCCAGTTGTTGGCGACAAAGTCCAGCAGCGCCTTGTTCAGCGGGGCCGCATAGTCGATGACTATCGAGCCCAGCAGGACTCTGTTAACCTCAGGTTTGATGGCTGTTAGGTTGGTGTACACATTGGATGCCCATACTTGAGAGGTCGTGGGCTGCGCCATCGCTGCACCCAGAACACCGACGTCTACGCCGTCTCCAGAGGAGAAGACGACATCGGCTCCACCGGTGTAGTCGTTGGTCGCAGTGGTTTGCGCTCCGGATACGTCGGCCCATGCGAATGCTTCGAAGGTGTTGGTGATGGTTGGTTTGACTGGGCTAGTATATGTGACGCCCGCGATGAAGCCTTCGTGACCTTCCCAAATCGATGGAATGTCACCGCCCCCTACCAATCCGAACTTGTGGGTCTGGCTGATCATCCCCGCCATAGCGCCCAAGACGAAGCCTCCGCCGCTAAGGTCCAGCCATATTCTGTAGACGTTGGAGTAGTTTGCCACTGTGCAGTCAACGCAGACCGACATGATATTCGGGTTCTGGCCCGCGAAAGTGTTGGCTTCCTGTTGGTACTGGCCGCCCATGAATATGACGACGTTGTAGTTCTGGCCCGCCCACTGCTGAGCCGGGACTGCGGCGTCGGTCGATGAAGCTATGTTGGTGACGACGCTGAGAGTGAAGCCGTATTCGCTCTTAAGAGTCTGCATCGCGTTGTTCGCATTGTAGTTCCATGAGTTATCGGTCGTGGGTAGTGGGAGTATGAGCCCGACCTTCAGCTTCCCGATCGCGCTGGCCTGGGCGCCTGATGCGGTCACGGTTGTGGTCACCGTTGACGTGGATCCGGCTGAGGTCGGTGGGTAGATGAGTGCGTATGCCGCTACGCCGAGGAGGATGATGATAATGACGACGAGTGCACCTACGAGTGCTGTGATTCCGTCTCTTTTCGTTCCTTTCATCAGGGTCAGAAACACTTCTAGTCGTTATTTAAGGAGGATTCCTTACGCGTTCGGCTCAGCTTAGCTTAGCTTTTACACAGTCGAACAGCTGCCCGATTATCTTCTTGACGTTCCCCTCGATCAGGGGCTTCGCGAGCCCGCCCAGAGGGCCGCTGATGTTGACGTTCGCGTCCCAGGCAAGCTCCGACTCCGTTCCGACCGCGGCAGCCGCAATGTTCACCAGGGCACTGAATCCGCTCCCTGCCCCGGTCCCGGAGAGCTCCAGTGTCGCGGTGTGCGTCGCCGGGTCCTCTTTGACCACCTTGGTCTGCGTCTGGAACGTTCCTCTGATGAAGCCGATCGAGACCTGGACGGTCGCGGAGATGCGCTTGTTCTCCCCGACTGTGTAGGTCTTGAGCCCGGGGACGCATTCGATCACTTTGCTCGGATCCGAGACGTACCCCCAGACCTTGTCGACCCCCGACGGGAGGAGGAACTTCCCCTGCATCTGCATGGCAGCGCCTGCGTCGCTCCGGGCTTATGGGTTCATCGGTGGGGTTCCCGGCGCCGAGAAGGTTAGGGTCAACAGATATAGCCCGTTTCACGGTCACGGCGCGCATGAAAGCCAATCCCCTTGCTGGCTTCCTGGAGTCCGTCGAGCTGAGGATGCTCCGACCGTCGAAGTCTGACCTGCGGCGCGACCCGGGCCCGTTGAACGGGCTCATGCTCTCTATCCAGGACAAGGGGCTCCTGGAACCGATCATCGTGAGGCCGACCGCGGAGGGGTACGAGGTGGTGGCAGGGATGAGGAGGTTTGAAGCGTGCAAGAGGCTCGGGTGGCGGAGGCTCCCTGCGCATGTCGTCGAGCTCGACGACAGGGAGGCCTTCGAGGTCTCGCTCCTGGAGAACATCCAGAGGGAGACCCTCAACCCCATAGAGGAGGCGAGGGCGTTCAGGAACTACGTGGACGAGTTCGGCTACGGCGGCGAGACCGAGCTCGCGAGGAGGATAGGCAAGAGCCAGGAGTACGTGAGCAGGAGGATCGGGCTGCTCTCCCTCCCCCAGAGGGTCCAGGACCAGATTATGCGGCGCCGAATAGCTCCGAGCGTGGCGCAGGAGCTCACCCTCCTGAATGACGAGGACGCTGAGGAGATGGCGGACGAGATAGGAGCTCACGGGCTGACTCTGAGAGAGGTCAGGAAGATCATCCGTCACAGGCAGGCCAAGGGAGCCCAGGAGCCCTCGGCCGGGCTCGGGTCCCCAACCCGGGCTGACCTCGAGAAGAGGGTGCGCCGCGTGTCGAGGGAGCTCAACATAGCCATT
This sequence comes from bacterium, assembly GCA_027310575.1. GTDB lineage: Archaea > Thermoproteota > Nitrososphaeria > Nitrososphaerales > Gagatemarchaeaceae > UBA183. The sequence goes on from DAIDAO010000017.1 coordinate 61,242, forward strand.
GCCGCCCTTGGCGGGACTGTGATCAGGCTGGGCGAGGTGGCCGAGAACCTCGAAAAGGAGTGGGTGGTGCGGGAGTCGATATTCGTCTGCAGGGACAGCATAAGGGAGCAGATCGAGAACCTGACCAGACTGAAGAGGAAGTACGAGCGGGCTGAGGAGACCAACCCTGGCAGGCTGTCTGTGATGGGTTAGGAGCCCTGCGACAGGCTTAAAGCGAAATCTCCCGGCCGGGTGCGACAATGTCCACCGACTGGTCCCCGCCTGAGAAGGTCACCCTGGACGAGGTCAAGATCAACGTAGAAGACATCGAGCCTATACTCCGGGGCCTCGAGTCCCCCCTCCTCAAGGTGGAGTACCCGCAGGGGTACGTCAACCTACCCACAGGGGAGAAGATGGTGATCAGAAGGGCGAGGAAGGAGGAGGCGCCTGTCGTGATGCAGACCGCGCTGAAGCTCTTTGACCACGACACCGACTTCTTCGATCTCGTGTCCTCGAGGGTCTACGCAGAGTTCCTGGGATGGTACAGGAGCAGGATGAAGGACCACGTAGCGCTCCTCGGGATCATCAATGGCGAGCTCGCGGCGATCGCGAACTTCAGGCTCTGGGACAACGATGTCGCCATAAGCCTCCACACGCTCACGTTCAAGCGGCGTGCAGGCATCGGGGCCACGATGTACGCTGCCAAGGCTGAATACGCATTCGACATGATGAACACGAAGGAGTGGTGGGCGACCTACGAGAGCTACACTGGTTTCAGGTACTGGGGCATAAAGTACGCGCAGTATCAGAAGCCCTACCCCGAGATGCAGCACGAGCTCGGCGGTTCGAGGATATTCTTCACGACCAAGGAGGACTGGGACAGGTTCGCGAAGCCCATGCTCAAGGACAGGCTCCCCATCCGTCCCGCGCCCCCCGACCTCATCCGTTCGGCCGAGAAGGTCGCGCCGCCTAAAGAAGTCGAAGTCTAGGCGCAGACGGACCGCCTCATGTCTTTTATACCGCCGACCGGGTCGGCCGAAGCATGAAGCTGTACGACCTGTCGCAACCTCTGAATCAGGAGGCGCCGTTCTGGCCCCTTTACCCGCCCTTCGAAGTCAAGTTCATCAAGAGAAAGGCGGAGCATGGCGTAAACGCGCAGTACATAATGACCTCAAATCACATGGGGACGCACCTTGACGCGCCCCTCCACTTCGTGACCAACGGAAAGACGATAGACCAGATACCCCTGACGTGGCTTTACGGTCCCGGCATCATCGTCGACGTCAGCGAAGTCGGGGACCTCGGCATCTACACCAAGGAGATCGTGGAGAAGAACGCCAGGGAGGCTGGGGGCGTGAAGGACGGAGACATCCTCATACTCTTCACGGGGTGGAGCAGGTACGCCTGGTATCAGAAGCCGAAGCCGGCGGGGACCGCCGACGAGGAGCGGTACATCCACATGCACCCAGGCCCCACAAGGCCGTTCTGCGACTACCTTCTGGAGAAGAAGATCCACATCTGGGGGGTGGACGCCGTGTCCACCGACCACCCAATGAACCTCCCGATCGGAAGGTTCCTGCCGCGGGTGAGCACGAAGGTGAGGGCCGCGGCCGTGAAAAAGTTCGGCGAGGAGAACCTTGCGAAGCTCTTCCCCGACGAGGACTACCAGCTGACCCACAACATCCTCTTCCCGAAGGACTGCATCCACATCGAGAACCTCGGCGGCCAGATCGAAGAGGTGCTCGGCAAGAAGAAGGCAGTGCGGACCACCATCGGCTGCTTCCCCTGGCTGTTCAAGGGCGGGGAGGCCGCGTTTGCCCGCACCGTCGCCTTCGTCGAGTGACCCTGTGAGGGAGTCGCGACGCTCGGCATGAGCATCCCGTCGGTGGGCTGGCTACTGGGGATTGCAGACTACGGCAAGCTCCAGGACCTGGACGGCGCGGTGCTCGACCTCAACCAACCCCTCCCTCCGGATGCCATGGCCCGGTACGACGGGGTGGTCGCGGGGCTTGCCAGGGTCAGAGGCACCGAGGCTGCTCTCTTTGCGCAGGAGCCGACGTACAAAGGCGGGTCGATGGGGCTTGGGCACACGAAGCGCCTCGAGAAGCTGGTGTCCGTGGCGGCCGAGGAGAAGCTCCCCATCATCGGGTTCTTCGACTCTGGTGGGGTGCGGGTTCAGGAGGGCGGGCATTCGCTGGAGGAGGCGAGCGCCCTCGTGGGGCAGCTGATCAAGGCGAGGGCAGCAGTACCTGTGATCAGCGTCGTGATGGGCGCGGTCAGCGGCGCAGCCGCCTACGCGGCGTACATGGGAGACGCGGTAGTGATGATCAAGGGGACGAGCAGCCTGTTCGTCTGGGGCCCCGGGGTGGCGAAGGCGGAGACCAACAGGGAGGTCAGCGCGGAGCAGCTCGGGGGCTGGGAGGTGCAGTCGTCCAACGGGACCGCGACGCACGTGGTAGAGAACGAAGCAGAGTGCCTGGAGACCGTGCGGCAGCTCCTCTCCTACTACGGCATGAAGGGGTCCCGCTATCTGGCAGAGTCGGGCAGGACAGGAAGGAAGGCGGGCGGGACGATTGAGGGGACGTTCGATGCCGGGTCGTTCGTCGAGTTCAGGAGCCTCTACGCCAAGAGCGTGGTGACCGGACTGGCGCTGCTCGAGGGCAGGACGGTCGGGGTGATAGCGTCGAACAAAGAGGTGCTGCGTGGGTTCCTGGATATCGAAGCCTGCAGGAAGATAACCAGGTTCGCGTCGATGTGCAACACGCTCAGGATTCCGCTCGTGACCTTCCTGGACTGCCCTGGGGTCTACCCGGCGCCGGAGCAGGAGAAGGCGGGCCTGATACGCGTGAGCGGGGAGGCGATGACGGAATACGCGTCGCCAGGGTGCCCCAAGGTAGCGGTGATCACAGGGGACGCATACGGCGGTGCCTTCGTCGGGTTCGCGAGCAAGGCGCTGGGCTCCAAGAAGGTCTTCGCCTATCCTTCGGCGCGCATTTCGGTTCTGAGCCTGCCAGCCTACTCGGAGATCTTCCTGAAGAGGAAGCTCGAGCAGCTCAAGGAGGTCGACAGGCGCGCCGAGCTGGACAGGAGCTCGAAGGAGTTCCTCAAGCTGATGGACCCCTCGAGAGGCGTGAAAGAGGGGTACGTCGACGAAGTGATCGAGCCGTCCCAGACAAGGGCGAAGCTGGTCGAGGCCTTCAGGGCCGCAGGCGCACTCTGACCCTGCCGCCTCAGTGGCGCCTGTTCTGGGTCAGCTCCACCAGGACGCCGCCCGCGGACTTCGGGTGAATGAAGTTCACGCGGCTGCCGAACTTTCCATCGGCCGGCGTCTCGTAGATGAACCTGAACCCCCGGCCCTTGAGCTCCTCCATAGATTTCTCGATGTCCTCGACCGAGAAGGCGATGTGGTGCAGGCCCTCCCCCTTCTCCCGCAGGAACTTCGCAAGGCTGCTCTCCTCGCTCGTAGGTTCCAGAAGCTCGACCGACGTCTCTCCTGCCTTCAGCAGGGCTATCTTCGCCTTCTGGCCCGCTACCTCAGTCCGTTCGACCTCGAACCCGCCCAGCTTCTCGTAGACTGCGAGGGTCTGTTCGATGCTCCTCACAGCTACGCCCACGTGGTCGAACTTCAAGCTCTCGCACCTAGAACGGCTGCCTCGGCCTGTAGACGCCGTAGATGTCCCTGAGCGCGTCGCTTATCTCGCCGACCGTGCACCCCGCATGCACCGCCTCGGAGATCGCGGGGAGGAGGTTCTCCTTGCGGCCTGCGGCGCTTCTTATCCGCTCCAGCTTCCCCTTGACGTCACCGGAACCACGCTTCGCCTTCAGGACCCTCAGCCGCCTGACCCTGTCCTGCTGGAGCTTCTCCGGGAGGACCTGGACCCTGCGCTTCGAGGGGGCCGAAGGCTGAAAGGCGTTCACCCCGACTATCACCCGCCTTCCTCTTTCGATGCCCATCTGCTTGTCGTAGGCCGAGTTCAGTATCTCCTTCTTGACGTATCCGTTTGATATCGCTTCCAGCATTCCGCCCAGCTTCTCTATCCGCTCGATCTCCGCGAACGCGAGCCTCTCGAGCTTCTCTGTCAGGTATTCGACGTAGTACGACCCTCCGAGCGGGTCCGCTGTGAGCGTCACCCCCGATTCGTTCGCGATCACCTGCTGCGTCCTCAGGGCGAGTTTCACCGAGTCCTCCGACGGCAGGGAGAGCGCCTCGTCCATCGAGTTCGTGTGGAGGGACTGGGTCCCGCCGAGCACTGCGGCCAGGGCCTGTATCGTCACGCGGACGACGTTGTTCTCAGGGTCCTGTGCCGTGAGCGTCTCCCCGGCTGTCTGCGTATGGAACTTCAGCTTCGCCGATTCGTCGTCTTTGGCCCCGAACTTCTCCCTCATGATCCTCGCCCACATCCTCCGAGCCGCCCTGAACTTCGCCACCTCTTCGAGGAAGTCGTTGTTGGCTGCGAAGAAGAATGAGAAGTGAGGAGCGAACTGATCCAGCCTGAGGCCCCTCTCCAGAGCGGCGTTGGTGTAGGCGATCGCGTCGGAGAACGTGTAGGCCAGCTCCTGCACCGCAGTCGAACCCGCCTCCCTGATGTGATAACCGCTGATGCTGATCGGGTGCCACTTCGGATAGTTCTTGACCGAGTATTCGATGAGGTCGATGGCGAGAGAGAGCGACGGCTCGGGCGGGAAGATGTACGTGTTCCGGGCGATGAACTCCTTCAGGATGTCGTTCTGGACCGTCCCCCTCACCTCCGACTTCGCGACCCCTGAGCCCTCGGCCGCTGCGGCATACATCGAGAACAGGACCGCTGCTGTGGCGTTGATCGTCATGGAGGTGCTTACCTTGCCCAGGTCAATCCCGCCGAAGATGTCTCGGACGTCGTCCAGCATGCTCACCGCAACCCCGACCCTCCCGATCTCGCCCATCGACCTGGGACTGTCGGAGTCGAGCCCCAGCTGGGTCGGGAGGTCGAAGGCGAGGCTGAGGCCTGTCTGTCCCTGCCCCAGCATGAACTTCAGCCGCCTGTTGGTCTCGGAGGAGGTCCCGAACCCGGAGTACTGTCTCATCGTCCACAGCCTCTTCCTGTACATCTCGGGATAGATACCGCGGGTGAAGGGATACTCCCCTGGCTTCTCAGTAAGGGGGCGAATCTCATCAGGCGAAAGGTAGGGCTTCGCTTCGATGCCCGAGAGCGTCTTCGGCTCCTGTGAGGGTTCCATCTTGGGGTCGAGCGTTCGGCCCCCCGCGTATTGTTAAAGGTAATCACATCAGTGCCCAGTGGCCTTGAAGCAGATCTGGGCGGCCGCGCTGCTAGTGCTGATTGCAGCCCTGGCTGTGCCTGTGTCTGCGCTGTCAGCCCCTGTGACTATCTCTTACGGGAGGTCCTGGCCTCGATCCATCGTCGTCGACCCGACGAGGGCGCTGGTCTACGTCGACGCGACCTCTGGCATCTATCCCCCGACCGGGTTCTCTTTCGGGGTGATCAACGCCACCTCCCATTCCGTCATGGGGGTCCTTCCGCTGAAGGTCACCCCGGGGGACCTGGCGTTTGACTCGGGCAGGGACAACGTCTACGTCGCGGGCTCGGACTCTGTCGCTGTCTACAGCGGCGGCGCGGGTACATTCGTCGGCAACCTGAGCCTCGGCCGTCCGATCCTCCACATCGCTTTCGACGCCCGTGCTTCGAAGGACCTGTACGTCACTTCGGGGAGTGACGTCTACGAGGTGGACCCGGAGACCGGCAGCGTGGTAGCGAGCGCGAGCGTCGGGGGGAGCGCCGGGGGTCTCGCGCTCGACCCCAACAACGGCAGGCTCTACGTCGCCGACTACGTCGGTCACGCCATCGCAGTCCTCCAGTCCTCGGGGCTGAACCTGGTCGGCAGGATCGTGCTCCCTTCATGCTGCCCCACGCAGCTCGCGCTCGATGCCAGCGGCCAGAAGCTATATGCAGTGACCGGGACGAACTACCTCGCAGTGGTGGACGTCGGTGCCGACACCTTCGCCAAGAGCATCGCGGTGGCTCCGACCGGCGCGAACTCCACGGCGGCTGTCGCAATCGACGCCGGCACCGGCAGGGTCTTCGTCTCGTTCTCGGACGGGGGGCTGATAGCAGAATTGAGCCCGGATGGCGTGCTCCTCGGGTACCTGCAGGTGCCGAGCGCCCCAGCGGGCATGGCCGTGGACGCTTCCACGGGCGAGCTCTACGTGGCAAACTACCATCAGGTGACCGCCTTCGACGCGCGGAATGGAGGCCTCGGCCCCGACTACACGTGGGCCGCCCTAGCCGCTGCCGGAGCCGCTGCCGCGGCAGTAGCGCTGGTGCTGGTGCTCCGCAGTTCGGCCTGGAAGAGCCGCTCGGAGCCTGCGTCTGCCGACCCGCCTCCAGAGGGGCAGGGTGAAATACTCACGAGGCGTGCTGTCGCGCTCCCACCTTGGACCTGCTGATCCGGAATTCCAGGCTGAGAGGCCGTGACCGCCCTCTCGACGTAGGGGTGGAGGACGGGAGGATCGTGGCTGTCGGAGAGAAGGTCACGGGTGGCGCTCAGCGCGAGCTGGACGCAGCAGGCAGGCTGCTCACGCCAGGCTTCGTCAACATCCATCTGCACCTGGACAAGTGCCTCACCGGCGCCTGGGCGCGGGTCTGGCAAGGGGCTGGCGCAGGCTCGCCTTCTGCCATCCCTGCTGCGACCAAGGTCAAGGAGAACTTCACTGAGGCTGACATCATCGACAGGGCGACCAGGGCGCTCACGTCGTCTGTCATAGCCGGGACCACGGCAGTCAGGGCATTCGCAGACGTGGACACCGTAGGCGGACTGCTCTCGGTGAAGAGCCTCCTGAAGCTCAGAGAGAAGTTCAGGGACGTCCTCGACCTGCAGATCGTCGCGTTCCCTCAGGAGGGGATCCTGCGCGACAGAGGGACTGAGGAGCTGCTCGAGAAGAGCATGGAGCTCGGGGCCGACGTCGTCGGAGGGATCCCATGGTACGAGAACGGCCCCCAGTCGGCCGCAAGGCATACAGACAAAGTGTTCGAGATAGCCAGGAAGCACGGGAAGGCGGTCCACGCCCTTATCGACGACAACTCGGACCCGAACTCGCGGAACATAGAGTACTTCCTGCAGAAGGCGATCGGCGAGGGGTTCAGGGGGCGCGTCGCTGCCTCCCACTGCAGGGGTGGGCTCGACTCGCCTGACGAACCCTACGCCCGCCGCGTGGTCGGACTCGCAAGGGAAGCAGGCCTGACCGTGGTCGAGAACTCACACGTCAGCCTCCTGATGTATGGAAGGGCGGACGGACACCCCGTGAGGCGCGGCGTGACGCGCGTCAGGGAGTTCATGGCAGGCGGGGTCAACGTGGCGGTGGGACAGGACGACATCGACGACCCGTACTACCCGTTCGGGAGGGGGGACATGCTGGAGCTGGCCTTCATGATGTGCCATGCGGCGCATCTCGGAGCTCCAGGAGAACTCGAGTCGTCGTTCGACATGGTCACCTACAACCCGGCGAAGGGGATGGGCCTAAGCGGGTACGGCTTGGACGTCGGGGACAGGGCAGACCTCGTCCTCCTGGACGCGGCCGACGTCCACGAAGCCCTGAGGCTTCAGCCGGACAGGGTCGCAGTGGTCAAGGGCGGAAGGGTGGTCGCCGAGACCAAGAGCGAGAGACAACTGCACCTGTGAGACGCGGGTCAGCCCAGGGGGCTGCCGTTCAGGAAGAGGTTGGTCGTCATCTTCACCCCCGCCTTCTTCAGCGTGTTGTGGGCGTAGCACATCTCCTCCGCTTCCCGAGACAGCTTCAGGATGTCTTCCTTCGGAGATGTGCTTGTCAGCTTCAGGTCGTAGATGATCTCGGTGAAGGCCCCTCCCAGCCTCCGGTCGAAATGCCCCCTGGCCGACAGCTCCAACCCGTCCAGCCTGACCCCCCTGTATATGGCGTCCGTCAGGTACTGGTTCATCAGGCAGGACGCAGCCCCGGCTATGAAGTACGCCAGCGGGTTGGGCCCTTCGTCGGTCCCTCCCCTCTCCGCAGGCTCGTCCACCGTGAATGTGAACCCCCTCTTGCGAGCTTCGAGCTTCAGGTGGCCCATCCGGCGCAGGTCAACCCTCTCCGAGCCGAAGAGGAACGCCTCGTCGTCGGCTTCGTGCCTCTTCCTGACGTGCTCCCTGATTATCCCCTCGAGGTTTGCGTCACTGGACATGAGGGGGATCAGCCCGTGAACGGATTTAGCTCTTCTTGGCTGCGACCGGCCTCCGCAGGCCGGGGCTGAAGCGAAGGCCCAGCTCGCGGTCCGCCCGCAGCGCTCCCCACGCCTTCCGCGACGAGCCTCTCCTGCGGCCCCTCTCAAGCTCCGAATTCTTTATCGAGCCCGCCGTGAGACGAGGCAGCAGGTTGGAGAAGGGGAGGCTGAGTCAGTCTGAGGTCGAGAGGTACAGCCGGCAGCTAGTGCTCCCTGAGATCGGGCCGGCCGGGCAGCAGAAGCTCAAGGCTTCGAGCGCTCTCGTAGTAGGCGCAGGAGGGCTGGGGATCCCTGCCTCGCTGTATCTGGCGGCCGCGGGGGTGGGCAGAATCGGGATCGTCGACAACGACGTGGTCGAAAGGAGCAACCTCCATCGCCAGACGATCTACTCCGAAGCGGACGTGGGGAAGGCCAAGGCCGAGATCGCAGGGGAGAGGCTGCGGCAGGTGAACCCCCACGTCGCGGTGGTCCCCCACGGGGTCAGGCTGGATTCGTCGAACGCCATGCGTCTGCTCGAGGGCTACGACGTGGTCCTAGACTGCACCGACAACTTCCCCTCGCGGTATCTCATCAACGACGCCTGCGTCATGCTCCACAAGCCCGACGTCTACGCGAGCATATTCAGGTTCGACGGGCAGGCTTCGGTCTTCCATGCGGACCAGGGCCCGTGCTACAGGTGCCTCTTCCCCCAGCCGCCTCCCCCGGACACCGTCCAGGACTGTGCAGAGGCCGGGGTGTTGGGGGTCCTCCCGGGCATAATGGGGGGCATACAGGCTGCACAGACGATAAACCTCCTCGTCGGGAACGGGCGGTCGCTCGTCGGCAGGCTCATGCTCTTCAACGCGTCAGACATGAGCTTCACAGAACTCCGCGTTGGGAAGAACGCGCAGTGCCCGGCGTGCGGCATCCACCCTTCTGTGACGAAGCTGATCGACTACGAGGAGTTCTGCGGAACGAGCAGGGTCTCCGCGAATGTGGCCGAAGTCGACGCCGTGACGTTGAAGCGGCTCATCGATTCAGGGTCCGGGCTCCAGCTCCTTGACGTGAGGGAGCCCTACGAATACGAGCTCTGCCACATCCCTGGAGCGAAGCTCGTCCCTCTCGACGAACTTCAGCGTAGGATCGGCGAGCTCAGCCGATCGGGCGAGACGGTCGTCTACTGCCATGTCGGCGTCAAGAGCGCCAGGGCCGTGGAGCTCCTCTCGTCGATGGGGTTCAAGAAGGTGCGCAACCTCATGGGCGGGATCCGCGCATGGGCGGACAGCGTGGACCCGAGCATGCCGCTGTACTGATTCAGCTTCTCGCGACGAAGAGTATGTGGGGGAACTCCGCCATGCTCGCCCTGAGAGCCGTCCTCACGGCAAGAGGCGATCCGGGCATGCACACCAGGAGCTTCCCCTTCGCGACGCCGGCGGTCGCCCTGGTTAGCATTGCTGCGCTCCCGACCTCGGACTGGCTGATGCTCCTCACGAGCTCCCCGAAGCCCGGCAGCTCCTTGTCGAAGTAGGGTCTGACCGTCTCTATCGTGATGTCTCTGCTCGACACGCCCGTGCCGCCGGCAAGGAGGAGGACGTCGTCGGCACCTTCCAGGAAGTCCTTCACCTCGCGCCGCAGCATCTCGGGCTCGTCGGAGACCAGCGCCCTCCCCGTGACCTCGTGCCCGGCCCGCTTCGCCTCCTCTTCGGCCACATCCCCTGCTTCGTCCGGGATGGGAGTCCCGGCCCGCTTTTTCTCGTATCTGCTGGAGCTCAGGGTGAGTATGCGTATCCGGAGGACCCTCTGCGCCTTGCCTCTGTGCTGTTCATGGGGCTTCAGGCTGCCCGTTTCACCTTCCTGACAACCCTTATGGGCCCGATTTCGGTGGAAGGATACTGTCCTGCCGCGTCCTTCTCGTATGCCTTCGTCACGTCCCAGATGTTCAGAAGCGCCACCGCGACAGCGGTGAGCGCCTCCATCTCGACCCCCGTCTTCTCGTGGGCTGCGACCTTCACCGTGACCTCTACCCAGTCCCTGCCGAGCCGGACGAGAGGAACCGTCTCCTCGATCTTCAGGGGGTGGCAGAGCGCCACTATCGACGGCGTCTGCTTCGCGGCCATCACAGCCGTCGTGCCGGCCAAGGAGGCCGCGTCCCCCTTCTCGAGCTTGCCTTTCCTGATGAGCTCTATGGTCGCAGGCTTGAGCCTGATTCTGCCCGTCGCGGTAGCCTCCCTGTAGACGACGGGTTTCTTGGAGATGTCGACCTGCCTGAAGCTCACGGGAGCGCTTCGACTCCGTGCCCGTTATAATCTTCCCCCTCGCTTCAGGAACGTTTTTACTCGTGGAGCGCAGCCGCGCCCTCTCTTTGGAAGAGCGTCCGCACGGACTTGGGAAGAAACTGGTGGACACGAAAGGCAGGGTCGCGAAGAAGCTGCGAATCTCGGTCACAGACAGGTGCAACTTCGCCTGCCTCTTCTGCATGCCCGAGAAGGACAAGGCGACCTGGATCCCCCAGCAGGAGATCCTCGGCTTCGATGAAATCGAGCGCATAGTGAGGGTCCTCGCGTCTCTTGGCGTGGAGAAGGTGCGAGTCACGGGAGGGGAGCCGCTCCTCAGAAAAGACCTCGAACGCCTCGTGGGAAGGCTGCGGCTGATCCAGGGGATACGGTCAATCGACATGACGACGAACGGCTGGTACCTGGAAGAGAAGGCGGAGGCGCTCCGCGGCGCAGGCCTGAGGGGGGTGACCGTGAGCCTTCACAGCCTGAAGAGGGAGAGGTTCGCCAAGATATCGGGGGCGGACGCGCTCCCTCGCGTGCTCCGCGGCATAGACAGGGCGCTCGAAGCGGGCCTGGACCCGGTGAAGGTCAACTCCGTGGCCATCAGGGGCTACAACGACGACGAGATCCTCGACCTGGTCGAGTACGCCCGCGAAAGGGGGATTTCGATACGCTTCATAGAGTTCATGCCCCTTGACGGTCTCGGGATTTGGAGCCCCGACAGAGTGGTGAGCGGGAAGGAAATCGTCGAGAAGGTCTCGGGCAGGTACCCGCTGCTGCCCGCTGGGAGGGGGAACGGGGAGACCTCCTCCACCTGGCGCTTCGCCGACGGGGCAGGGGACGTCGGGCTGATCACCCCCATGAGCGACCCGTTCTGCGACGACTGCGACAGGATCCGGCTCACGGCGGACGGGAAGCTTCTTTCGTGCCTCTTCGACACAGACTACCACGACCTCAGACACCTCGTCCGAAACGGGGGGACGGACGATGATATGGCAGACGAGATACTCGACTCCGTATGGAAGAAGCCGGAAGGGGTGGGCCACATGTCATGGATCAAGAACGGCTGGGAGAAGCCCAGGAACATGAACGCCATAGGGGGATAAGATGCATTGAGGGTCAAGGTACTCTACTTCGCTGCGGCCCGCGACGCAGCCGATAGCAGGGGGGAGACGTTCGTGCTCCCGGACAGGTCGTCGGTCGGCGACCTGTCGGCAGAGATATGCAGGGCCCATCCGGCCATGAAGGCGATGTCCCGCTCGGTGAGGTTCTCGGTCAACCTCGAGCTCGTCGAAACAGCGAGAGCGCTCCGCGAGTCTGACGTTGTGGGCGTGCTCCCGCCCGTGGCGGGTGGGTAGGATGAGGGGGATCCAGATGATTACGAGGCGCCCGATAGACCCGGCCGTGGTGCTGGCGTCGGTCTCGGACGATTCCGCCGGGGGCACTGTCATGTTCCTCGGCACTGTAAGGAACCGCAGCCACGGGAAGGCCGTCGCCGGCCTTGAGTACGACGTCTACAGGGAGATGGCCGAGAAGAGCATGCAGGCGATAGAACAGAGCGTGAGGAAGAGATGGCGGGTCAAGAAGGTCGCGATGGTCCACAGGTACGGGGCGCTCAAGGTCGGGGAGGTCTCGGTCGCAGTCGCGGTCTCGTCGGAGCACAGGGCAGACGCCTTCAGGGCGTGCAGGTACGCCATAGACACGATCAAGGGCTCTCTTCCTCTGTGGAAGAGGGAGAGGCTGGAAGGAGGGGTCGAGAGCTGGGTGAAGGGGACCCGCATCAGGCGCTAGGCTGCGCCCTTCTCGGCAGCGGTGGGCCTCGCTTTCTTATCTATCCTCGGCCCGGACGCGTCCCCGCTTGATCTCTTCGGTCGTGCTGGCTGCGGGCCGTTCCACGAGGATGGGCGAGCCGAAGCAGGTGATGAGGATAAGAGGCAAGCCGCTCCTTAGGATCGTGCTGGAGACCCTGCGGAAGGCCAAGGTGGACGAGACGGTAGTCGTCCTCGGCCCAGACGCAGGACGGATCATGGAAGAGGTCGGGATCAAGGGCGAGCGGGTCGTCGTCAACCCCAGGCAGTCGGAGGGGATGAGCTCCTCTCTGAGACTGGGGCTCCGAAGCCTCAGCCCAGACACGACAGCCGCTGTCGTGGTCCTCGGTGACATGCCTCTGCTGTCTCCCTCGACGGTCAACCGGATCATCGACGGATATCTCTCGAAGGGCGCGCCGGTCGTGGTTCCGACTTATCGGGGAGTGAGGGGAAATCCCGTCCTGTTCGCGAGGAGCGTCTTCCCGGAGATAATGAAGATCAGAGGGGACGTAGGCGCCAGGTCTGTCGTGGATTCGCAGGGGGGCGCGGTGCTCGAGGTCCCGGTGGCTGATGAAGGCGTGATCGTAGACATCGACACCCAGTCTGACTACGAGCGGGTCGCTGCCAGGTCGCGGCGGGCTAGGCGAAGGAGAAGCCAGGGAGGAGGGTGACCATCACCCTTCCGCCCGCGTCGATCCGGGTGACGTTCTCCGGGACGATGACATAGCCGTCAGCCTCGGCCAGGACCCTCATGGATTCGGTCTCCCCCCCGAGAGGCATGGCTGTCGCCTCGCGCCCTTCCTGAAGCTTGACGTAGACGACCTTGCGGAAGTCGGCGTACTGCTCCCTGGCTTTCCAAGGAGCGCTGAAGGTGCAGGGGATCCCGACCTGCCTGCCCCTCGACCCAGCGAGGACGTCGATGATGGGCACCCCGAGGAGGAGGAGGGCGTTCATGGCTCCCTGGATGGGGCCGGGCATCATGAGCACGGGCCTCCCCTTCACCACCGCGACGCCCGTCACCCTCCCTCTGTCCATCTTGATGCCGTGGATGATCACGTCCGGGCCGAGCCTTTCGATCGCGCCTGCAACGTAGTCGTGCCTCCCCGCCGAGGTCCCCCCGAGAGTGAAGACGAAGTCCGATCTTGCAAGGGCGGCTCTGAGCCTCTTCGCTATCAGTCCGGCGTCATCACGGACAATCCCCATGTCGACCCCGTCGCACCCCAATCCTTCGATGATCCGAAGGAAGACAGGGGAATGGCTGTTCTCGACCCTGCCGATCCTGGGCCTCCCGGCCTCCGTCAGCTCGCTCCCTGTCGCCATGACCGAGATCCTTGGCCGCCGCCGCACCCTCGTCTTCCTCACGCCTAGCGAGATCAGCAGCCCCACGTCCTGGGCCCTGATGGTCTGGCCCCTGCGCAGGATCGTCTCGCCTTCCCGCACGTCCTCTCCAGCTCGGTAGACGTGGCTCCCCGCCTGGGTAGGGCGCGTCATGACAGCCACAGCCCCGCGAGACTCTGCAGACTCCACAGGGACCACGGCGTCGGCCCCAGTCGGGAGCGGCGCGCCTGTGGCGACCTGAGCAGCCTCCCCGTGGGCGATCGCCAGCCTTGGGCGTGCGCCTGGCCTGACTGCGCCGACTATCCTTAGCGAGACCGGGTGTGACTCGCTCGCCTGGCTGACGTCTTCGGCCATGACCGCGTATCCGTCCCAGTGGGATGTCGGGAACCTCGGGACGTCGGCAGGCGCAAAGACGTCCCCCGCCGAGACCCTCCCGTACGCGAGCCGGGACGGCACGCTTTCCGTCCTTCTTTCGACCCGCATCTTGGCCATCACCTGCGCCAGAGCCGAGTCGACCGACGCGTACCGACCCACGGGTTTGGACAAGCGGGCCGGAGCGTGCCCGCGGCCGTCTATAAATCCCCCAACGGGTCACACGCTGACGTCTGGGCCTGGTGGAAGAGATGGGGCCGTCGGGATTTGAACCCGAGATCGCTAGCGCCCCAGGCTAGTATCCTTGACCAAATTGAGGGTGGACGGATCCACAGACACGCCCAATCCCCATCCATGTGGTCTGGACGACGGCCCCACGGAGACGTGGCCGACTGCGGAGCCGGTTTAAGGTTTAGGCGCGCGGCTCCCCTTTTCGTCTCGGGACCGAAGGGGCTCATCGGGCCACCCCCGGTGTCATTGAAGCACCCAAGGCCACGTAGATCGCATCCCGGCTTCGGTCGACTCCGCATCGTCGGCAGGCCGCCGAAGGTGTCAGGAGTCAGGCGTTCTCCAGCTTCAGGTGCTCGAGTATCTTGGAATAGGAGTAGTCCGAGAGGCCCCGCTTGTATTCACCCAGCAGCCTCTTGAGGGTGTCAGTCTCCCGCACTCCAAGCGTCCGCCTCATGGCAGGCGCGACCACCCCTCCCACGAGGAGGTACTGGGCTGCGGTAGTCACGTTCTTCGGTCTGCGCGCGATGCCTGCGGATTCGAAGTCGATGATCCATGGTCTGCCCTCCGCCACCACCGCGTGCTTTCTGAGGTTGCTGAGCTGGCCGTGGTCGATCCCCATGATGTCGAGCTTCCTGCACTGGTTGAGGAGGCCATGCACCAGGGTCCTCGCCTGAGAACGCGCCCCCCTGCCGCGCAGCCCCCTGAGCCAGTCTGCGATCTCCTGCGACTCGAGGAGCTTCATGAGTATCATGTCGCGCGAATACGAATAGACCTCAGGCCCGACCCCGACCCGGTTCGCCATGCGCGTCAACCTCACCTCGTCGTTCATGTTCGGCCTGTTCGCGTCGACACGGCGGATCTTGAGGGCGCAGATCGTCCCCCCGACCTTTGCTTTCACGACTATCCCGACCGTCCCCAGCCCGAGTATGCCGAGCCTCCCGACTCTGGCGTGCCCCTCAAACAGGACCCCCTCGACCTCCATCGACTTCAGCTGGCGTATCCTGGACTTCGCCTGGCGGAGGGAGATTCGCGGGTAGGTGAGGACCTGGACGTAGGGGGCCCTGGCTAGGCCCTCGGTGTCAACGAGTTCCGATTGCATCCGAAGTGATTTCCCTGATTCCTGCGCGCAACCACCCTGCAGAGGAAGCTGCCCGTGCGAGCTGCGCGCCCGACAGAACTGACGCGGACCTTCTCATCCCGCGCTCCACCTCCTCGGAAGCCCCGATGCTGCCCTCCCTACCCTTCGCAACCTTCACGAGCAGCTCCTTGAGCGCCGTGTGCCTCCTCGGTCTGAGCAACCTGATCCGAGCGTCTTCGCCCACCCAGAAGAGACGCGAGTCCTTCCTGTTGGCTGCGACAAAGGCGTCCACGTCCCCGCTCCTGTCCACGGTCGGCCCCACCCTCTGCTCGAGCTGGGGGAGCACGGGGAACTCCGGGATCAGCATGATGGCGCTCCTGTCGCGGTTGTTCGACGCAGCCATCGACCTGGCGACCTTGAATCCCTGGACCTCGAGGTGCCTTACCACGTGCTTGGTCGTCCTCCGCAGTTCGCCCCAGAGCGTGTCCTCGCTCATGGGCCTATGGGAGAAGACCACTGCGACCACAGCCTCCTGTATTGACGGACGCACCCTCCCTGACATCGCGCGGAAGTACGCCAGGCTCGGGTGCCTTAGAAACTCTCTGGAGGCGAGCACCATCCTCCCGAAGCTCTCAGCGGAAACAGCGATGCCGAGGTCCCTGCCGCGGTCGACGGGGTCGGGCAGGCTGAACGGCCTCGTCTCCTGCGGCTTCGCCCCGCGAGCGAACCAGGCGAGGACCTTCTGGAAGTCGCCCAGCTCCATTACGAGGACCTCGGCGACGTAGCCGCTGAAGCCCTGCTTCTCGATCTCGGCACCGTAGACGCCGATCGCGTTCATGAAGAGCTTGAGGAGCCTCACCTGGTCCTTGCTCCCTTCTGGGAGCCTCCTGACGAGGAGGACATGGTAGGGGGACCTGTCCGCGGCGCTCTTCCACTCCCCCTTCCTGACCGCGAAACACGGGACTATGTTCACCCTGACGCCCTGAACGATGGCCTCGGTGTACGGATGCTGGGCGAACTTCTTCCCCGTCGGATACCCCCGCGTCGCTGATTCGCCGATCCGGAGACCGATCCTCTCGAAGTCGGCTTCCGGGGTGGAAGGGTCTAGCTTGACGAAGACGTCCAGGTCGACGTGCCCCGGGAGCCAGGTCCCCTTCGCGTAGGAGCCGCCGATGAGCACGCCTCTCGTCTCTGGGAACCTTGCGGCAGACCGCTCGGTCCTCGCGAGGAGCGACCTGGCCAGCTTGCCTATCCTCTCCTCTTCTTCGGAGGAAGGGCGCACGAGCTTCGCGGCGGACGACAGGACCGGAGCGAGGCGGCTCATCTCAGGGAGAACGCTCCGACGTCCTTGTAGATCGGGCCCGCAGGGGTGAGCACGCTCGACTTCAGCTTCAGCCCGGAGAGCTCGGCCACCCCGAAAGACCTGCCCGAGCTCCTGCGAAGGGCGTCCCCGAGCTCACGGACGTTGCGATAGGAACGGACCCGCCCCAGAGTGATGTGCGCCTGGAACGGCCTGTCATCCCGCTCCCCTATCCCCTCCAGCGCGCCGATGACGCTCCGGGCGATCGGCGCGATCACTCCCTCGTGTTCCCTAGACACCCCAGCCCACACCACCCTGGGCCTGCCGATATTCGGGAAGGCCCCAGCCCCCCTGACCTCCACGGCGCCGCGGTTCAGCGCGAGCTTCCCGAGCCTGGACCCTGCCTCGGCTGCCTGCGCCTCGGTGATCTCTCCCAGGAACTTGATCGTGAAGTGAAGGTTCTCCCTTTCGACGAGCTTCAGGTCTGCGCCGGTCGCGGCAAGCTCGGCCTGGAACGCCACCAGGGAGTCGAGCACGCGGTCAGGGACGTCGATCGCCACGAAGGCCCTCAACGACCGTCAGTCAGGACTGGTTCCTTTAAATTCGCTACCGGTCGCCCGTCGGCGAACAGTTGCTTCGCATTGTCGCGGTGACAGGCATGCCGGGGGCGGGGAAGTCGACGGCGGCCCAGTCTCTGGTGAAGATGGGTTGGACCCGAGTCGTGATGGGGGACGTGATCAGGGCGGAGACCAAGAGGAGGGGGCTCGAGCCGAACGCGAGGAACACCGGGGAGGTCATGCGGCTCCTCAGGCAGGACAGGGGCGACGCGGCGGTCGCCGAGCTCTGCCTGGACGCGATCTCCGGGGCAGGGTCGGAGACGGTCGTCGTGGACGGGATAAGGTCGATGGCGGAGGTGGAGGCGTTCAGGAAGAGTGCCTCGGTGATGCTTGTGGCGGTTCACGCGTCCCCCGCAAGGCGGTTCGAGCTGCTCAGGGAGAGAGGGAGGAGCGACGACCCCCTCACGCGCGAGATGTTCCAGGAAAGGGACCAGAGGGAGCTCGATGTCGGGATAGGAAGGGCGATAGCCCTCGCGGACGAGACCGTCTCCAACCAGCACAACACGCCGGAGAAGCTGGCGGCGGAGATGGCCAAGGTTGTCGAGCGTTGGATGAAGGATGCCTCAGCATGAACTCAGGGTGAAGGTCACCCTCGACGCGACGGTGTCGCCGTCCGAGGACCCGGCGAGAGTCGCCGAGGCGCTCCGGAACGTCGTGGGAGGGGCACAGGCCGAAGAAAGGGCAGGCGCCGGCTCAGCACGGCTCGCCACTGAGGACGAGAGGGCCCTTTCGCACATCCGAGACCAGCTCAGGGACAGGCACGTCCGTTCGGCCGCCAGAAGGCAGCTCCTCCTGAACGGGAGGGGGCGCACGTCGTCTGTCCTGCTCAACAGGCAGGCAGCCGCTGCCGGGGTCGTGGCGATATGTGGTTCCCCTGGGGAGTCGCCGCTCGGCCCCATACGCATGACACTCGAGTCAGACCGGCTTCAGGCAGCGATAGACTGGCTCACTGCCTACGCGGAAGGATAGTCGACGCTGAGACAGAGGCCATCCCTGGCAGCCACTGTGTTCTGGAACACCCTCCTCGCCTCCCTGACCAGGCCTGCGGTGCTCGTGTAGCGCGCGCTGAAATGAGTCAGGGCCAGCTTCCGGACGGCGGCCTTCTTGGCGAGCTCGGCGGCCTCGACGCTCGTGCTGTGCTTCCTGTCGAGCGCCTTGACTCCGTCCTTCGCCCCGAAGGTGGAGTCGAAGACGAGCAGGTCGCACCGGGCGAAGAACCTGGTCAGCCCAGGGGAGGGCCTCGTGTCTCCGGAATAGCCGATCTTCCGCCCCGGCCGCGGGGGGCCCGTGACCTGCGACGGCTCGACCCTCCTCCCACCGACCGTCACGCCCCGCCCCCTCTGCAGGCTCGACCAGAGCCTGCCTTCCGGAACGCCGAGAGACTTGGCCCGGTCTGGATAGAAGACGCCGGGTCGCCCTTTCTCTTCGAGGACGTAGGAGAACGCTTCTATCGAGTGGGATGCCCGCGCGGCCTTCACCCTGAAGCCAGGGGTCCGCAGCACGACGCCGGGCTTCGCCTCCACGAATTCCACGGGAAAGGTCAGGCCCATATGGAGCAGGTCTGAGGTCACTTCGAGCCACTTCAGCAGCCTGCGCGGACCGACTATGCGGAGCGGCCTGCGGCGCTGGGAGAGGCTCATTGTCTGGAGGAGCCCGAGCATGCCTGCGACGTGGTCTCCGTGCAGGTGGGTGATCAGTATCGTCATCGGACCGCCGAGCCCTATCGACTCCTCCACGGCCCCTCTCTGGACCCCCTCCCCGCAGTCCATCAGGATGACCTCGCCCTCCCGCCTGACAGCGATCGCCGGGAGCGCCCTGGCTTTGGTCGGGACCGCCGCGCTAGTCCCAAGGAACGTCACAGTGAGCTTGACCGAGGTCTATCTCCTCTCCAGGACTGTGATTGTCCTTGTCAGGAGCTTATGAACCTGAAGGTCGTGCTCTTCAAGAAGCGAGAACGTCCCGGACCCGCCGACGGCGTCGCTCTGGGGGTGCATGAGGACCAAGAACGAGCCCGGGGCCATCACCCCCGCGAGGGCTGGCAGGAGGAGGTCGATCATCACCCTGGGAGTGCGCCCTTCGGTGCTCGAAGCCCTTCCGTAGGGGATGTCGGTCGCGACTGCGTCGACGGCGCGCAGCGGGGGTGATGTCGAGTCGGCGCGGATTGCGCCCAACCATTCCTGGCCGAAGTGCCTCATGTTCTTCGCCGCCCCCTGGGTCATCCGCGGGGACAGGTCCATGGCAACCACCCTGGCCCCGACAAGGTGTGCCTCGATCGGGATGCTCCCGGTCCCGCAGAACGGGTCGACGAACACCCCGCCCTCCCTGCACCTGGTGAGGTTGACCAGCGCCCTGGACAGCTTGGGGAAGATCGCCGAGGGGTGGAAGAAGGGGCGCTTCCGGGGGCGCCGCATGGACCACCCCTGGTTCATTGTCGCCGGGGCGGTTATCGCGAGATAGTCCTCGTCTCCGCGCACGAGGGTGAGCTCGAACTCGGGGTTCACTAGGTCGACAGTGGCGTCCAGGCCCGCCATGTAGTCCTCGGGCTCGGCCGGGGACCTGGACCTTCGGATGTCGAAGCTCCTGAACCGGACCCTGTGCCCCGCGACCCGACCGGACAGCTCAGACTCGTCTGCGATCTGGCCAACGCGCCGCGCGAAGGCGATTCTCGACCCCACCTGGACCGGGTCGGCCGACGATTCGGCTATCAGGATCCTGGGCTCTGGAGACTCGAAGCTCGACAGGGGGTCGTAGGCGAGGAAGAGCGCCCTGGCCTCGGCGGCCGGGAGGGTCGACGCTTCCCCGGAGAGCAGAACCAGGGACCTATTCTTCAAGAGTCCTTAGATGCGACGCCAGCGCGTCGGCCACGTCAACCTTGCTATACTTCCCTGGGACCGTGTTCGTGCTCACTATCGGCTCCACGGACGCGTCCTCGAGTCTCTGTATCGCGTCCCCCACGAAGAGGCCGTGAACGCACACTGCGAGTGCCTTCCTTGCCCCCTGTTTCAGGACCGCCTCGGCGGCTGCCCTGACCGTGCCGCCGGTGCTTATGATGTCGTCGACGATCACCACCTCCTTCCCCTCGACTTCCAGCTTCGACTCCTTCACGCTCACGTCCCCGGTTGTCCTGTCGCGCGTCTTGCTCAGCTGGAGGAACTTGGCTCCGTAGAGCTGCGCGAAGGCCTCGGTCCTCTTCGAGCCGCCGAAGTCGGGCGAGATCACGACCGGGTCCTTCAGCTCGAGCTTCTCCTTCACGTAGTTCACGAGGCTCGGGACGGCAGAGACGCTGTAGGTGGGGAAGGAGAACAGCGCCAGACCCTCAGCCGAATGGATGTCGACCGTTACGAGCCTGCGTACGCCCATCGACCTCATGAGGTGGGCGATCACCCCCAGGGTGACCCCCTCGCCGGGGAGGAACTCCTTGTCCTGCCTGGCGTAGGCAAGGTAGGGGACCACGGCGGTCACCTTCGCGCCTTCCTCGCTCAGCTGATGTGAGGCCAGCAGCAGCTGGAAGAGGTGCTGGTCGACCGGGGCATGGGTGGACTGCACGAGCAGGATGCTCTTCCCCGATACCTTCTCGGTGACTGTGAACTTCGACTCGCCGTCGGGGAAGACCTTGAACTCGGCCCCAAGTAGTGGTAGACCGAGCTTTTCGGCCACGGACCGCCCCAGCTCCTCCGAAGCCGGGCCTGCCAGGACCAGCTTTTCGGCCACCTGTCGCTCGAGTTGGCTCCTCTCTCATCGCTATTTAACGAGTTGTCGCGCAACCTGCTCCGAAGCCGGGAGAAAGCGTTAAGGACACGCCGCGAAGGACTGAGACCGAATCGGTTGGACCAGATCTGTCCCGAATGTCACGAGGGAGTGATGCTGTATGACGCGCCAACTAAGCGATACGGGTGCAAGAAGTGCGGAGCCTTCCTTACCAGAGATCAGCTTTCGGACGCTAGGTTCAAGGCCAGGACGCCCGAAGAAGACGAGAGGCGGAGGCGCTCGAGGCAGCAGGCTGACTACCTCGAGTGGTGGCTGAGCGGCAACAAGGAGAAGTAGCCGGAACAGGGGGCGCGCACCCGATCTTGGCGCCTAGCGTCGGCGCTGTCCGAAGAACTTGCCCAGCGCCTTCCTGGTCCCTTCGCTCATGTCCAGCGCCCGCGTCTGCGGCTCTGTGAACCAGCCCGAATCGGAAGACTCCGAGTTGAGCCGGACCCGTCCGCCGACCGGCGCGGCCAGATAGTCCACCAGGACATAGTGGTACTCCGGCTTCGACGAGCCGTCCAGATGGATGTCGGTCTGCACGTCGAGGAGGCCTCCGACCTTCACCTTCAGCCCTGTCTCTTCGAGTATCTCCCTTGCCGCTGCGTCCTGGGTCGTCTCGCCGAGCTCGACCAAGCCCCCCGGGAGCGCCCACCTTCCCTGGTTGGGCGGGTTCCGCCTCCTGACGAGCAGGACCCTCCCCCCTCGGTGTACCACAGCCCCGGCCCCCACGAGGGGCCTCGACGGGTACCTCCGGCTGACCGACATCAGCCCTGCGGTGTTCGCATTCGTTTTAAGCCTGAGGTGGGCGCGGGGAGGGCGTGGTCAGGGTCGAGATGCTCGCCGTGGGGAAGGAGCTGCTCATAGGGAGGACACTGAACACTAATGCGCACTGGATGGGGAAGAGGCTCGCCAGGATGGGCACGATGCTGAAGCAGGTCACGACCGTGGACGACGACCTGGGCGAGATAGCCTCCGCGTTCAGGGGCATCGCAAGGAGGTCCCCGGACTTCCTCGTGGTCGTCGGCGGCCTCGGGCCCACCCCCGATGATATGACGCTCAAGGGGGTGGCGGACGGGCTCGGGGTCAGCCTCAGGAGGAACGACGTAGCCCTGAGGCTGATGCGGGAGCACTATGCCATGCGCGGCATGGGGAAGGTCGAGCTCACCCCTGCCCGCCTGAAGATGGCCCGCCTCCCGGCCGGAGCCGAGCCCCTCCTCAACGAGACCGGGAGCGCGCCTGGGGTGAGGCTTGCGACAGGGGGCACGACTGTCTACTGCCTCCCGGGGGTCCCGGCCGAGATGAAGGGCATCTTCAGGAGGGCGGTCGAACCCGAGATCAGAGCAAGGGTCGGGAAGCTGAACAGGAGATACGTCACCATGAAGCTCGAAGGCGCGCTGGAGTCGGACTTGGCCCCCCTCATCGCAGCAGAGCTCAGGAGGCACCCCGGGGCGTACGTGAAGTCGCACCCGAAAGGGACCAGGGAAGGAGTCTCGCGGATAGAGCTGGACGTCGCAGTGGTAGGGGATCGGAAGGAGTGGGCCGACCGTGAATGCCGGGCCATCGTGGCGGAGATGAAGGAGGGGGTGGTCGGCCTGGGAGGGACTGTGCGCGCGGTCAGAGGGGCCGGAGGGTAGGGCACGCAGAATGGACCTGACATTCATCGCGGGCACGGCCGGGTCCGGCAAGTCCCTGCTCACGAACGCCCTGAAGAGCTGGTACGTGAACAGGGGGGAGGACGCCATTGCGGTGAACCTCGACCCGGGGGTGGTCGAGCTCCCGTACGACCCCGACGTGGACATCCGTGAGAGGATACAGCTCGGATCAGTGATGGAGGACTACGGGCTCGGACCGAACGGGGCGCTCATCCTTGCAGCGGACCTGGTCGCCACCAAGCTGCAGGAGCTCCAGGACGAGATCGACTCCCACCAGGCCGAGAACGTGATCGTCGACACGCCCGGGCAGACCGAGCTCTTCGCGTTCAGGGAGAGCGGAGAGTACATCGTCAGGGAGATGAAGGCGGATTCGAAGGTGCTCCTGTTCCTTGTCGATCCCCTGCTCGCGAGCACCCCTGCCAACTTCCTTTCGCTCGCGCTCCTTTCCGCGTCCGTCGGACTGAGATTGAACGTGCCGAAGATAACCGTGCTCACCAAGCGGGACATCGCGAAGGACGGGGTCAAGAGGATCACGGAATGGAGCAGGGACACGAGGGTCTTCGAGGACGCGCTCTCCGCGACGAAGAACGGCGAGCAGTATGCGCTGTACTCGGAGCTGTTCCGGAGCATCAGGAAGCTGTCGTTCGGGGCCGACCTCTACCCGGTCTCGTCCACGACGCAGGAGGGGATGATCGCCCTCGTCGGGGAGATGACCAGGATAGCCAGGGGAGGGGAGGAGTTCACCGATTGACGTCCGAGAGGAACCGCTGGACGACGCCGGCGAACGCTTCGGGCTTCTCCAGCGGGAGCATGTGGCCGGAGTCCTTCACGAAGTAGAGTTCCGACCCTGGGATGTTGGCGCTCAGATAGTGCGACCACTTCGGCGGGGTCATCCTGTCCTTGTCGCCGCAGACGACCAGCGTCCTCGACCTGATTTCAGGGAGACTGTCCCGGACGTCGAAGCCCTGGCAGGCCAGGTAGTCGTTGAGGAACACCGGGAGGTTGGAGACTGAGAGCGCCGCCCTCGCCTCCCTCCCGAGCCCCAGGTCGATGGAGTTGAAGCTCCAGGGCGTGATTATCGCCTCGATGGCATGCATCGGCTGTCCCTTCAGGCCTTCTATTATCGCCGGAGCCACCCCCAGCTTCGCGCCTGTGCTGGCAAGGATCAGGCCGCCGAGATCTTCCGGGTGCGTCAGCGCCAGGGTGAGGGTGACTGCCCCGCCCATGGAGTGGCCGCAGACGACGGGCGCGCGGAGCCCCGCTGCGCGCAGGAACTCGTGCAGGGCTTCGGCATAATCTCCGACGCTCTTGCAGGTTATCTCTCCGCCCGGGTGGCCGGGCAGATCGACTGCGAGCGCCCTCGACCCCCCAGACAGGTACTGCAGCGACCTCTTCCAGAGGAGGCTGTTCCCGCCTGCGCCGTGGACGAAGACGACGTCGTGGGGGGCGCCGTGAGAGAGGAAGCTGAGCACACTGCGGGCAGCCGCTCCGCTCGATTTAACGGTGATGCGTGGGTTTGGGGACAAGGATAAAACACGTGCGTGGACCTCGGTCGCAGAACGGGGTTGGCAGCGCAGGCTGACGCTCTCAGGAAGCTCGTGGGCGGCAAGAAGATAGTGGTCGCCCCTGGCGTCTTCAGCCCCGTCGTGGCGAGGCTGGCGGAGAAGATGGGGTTCAGGGCTCTCTACTTCTCTGGCGCGGGCTTCTCGAACCTTCTGGCGCTCCCCGACCTGGGGGTCACGACGCTCACGGAAGTGGCGAGGGCAACCGGCCAGGTCACTTCGCAGGTGAGGGTTCCGCTGATCGTCGACGCCGACACGGGGTTCGGCGAGGCGCTCAACGTGGCAAGGACCGTGGAGGAGATGAAGAAAGCGGGCGCAGCCGCGATCCACATCGAGGACCAGGTGCTCCCCAAGCGTTGCGGCCACCTTGAAGGGAAGGAGCTGGTCGAGGTCGACGAGATGGTGAAGAAGCTCGTCTCGGCGAAGAGCGCGGCAAGGAGGGAGCTCCTCATCATAGCGAGGACCGACGCCAGGACCGTCGAAGGAATTGACGCGGCCATAGAAAGGGCCAGGACCTACACCAGGGCGGGGGCTGACATGCTCTTCCCCGAGGCGCTCGAGAGCCGGGAGGAGTTCGCAGAGTTCAGGAAGAAGACCAGCGCTCCGCTCATGGCGAACATGACAGAGTTCGGCAGGACCCCGTACATGTCGGCAGCTGACTTCGAAGAGCTTGGATACAGCCTGGTGATATTCCCAGTCACAGCGTTCAGGGCCATGATGAAGTCCGTAAAACAGGCCCTTGCGGAGCTCAGGGCTCATGGCACGCAGAAGGGGATGCTGGGCTCTCTCATGACGAGGAAGGAGTTCTATGAGCTGATCGACTACTACAGGTACGAAGAGGCGGACGGCCGTGCGCTCAAGGAGGCAGAGCGCCTGAGGAGGAGAGCGAACTGACCGAGGCGGAAGGGCCCGTAAGGGTGCCGAAGGGCCTCGCCGGCGTTTCCGTCACAGACACCAGAATCTCGAAGAGCGCCAGCGACGGGTCACTGGTCTACAGGGGGTACCCCATCGCCGAGCTCGCAGCGAACGCGGGCTTCGAGGAGACTGCGTATCTTGTGCTCAAGGGCAAGCTCCCCACCAAGACCGAGCTAGGCGCGTTCACGAAGGGGCTTCGAAGCAGGCTCGACGTCGACCGGAAGGTCTTCGACATAATGCGGGACCTTGGCAAAGAGGCCCACCCCATCGACGTGATCAGGACGTCAGCTTCCGCCCTCGGGAGCATCGACCAAGAAGAGAGCGTCGAGGGGAAGGAGATGTCGCTGGAGGCCAAGATGTCGGTGCTGGCTGCGAATTGCCTCAGGGTCCCGAGAGGTGAGGACCCCAGGAGGCCCAAGGAAGAGCTCGGCTTCTCGGATAACCTCCTCCAGATGCTCACCACAAGGAAGGCGGACGAATATGAACGGTGGGTCTTCGAAAGGGTCCTGATCTTCTACATGGAGCACGACATGAACGCTTCTTCGTTCACTGTGAGGGTCGTAGCATCCACCCTCGCGGACCCGTACGCCGCTGCCGCAGCCGGGCTGGCTTCGCTGAAGGGGCCGTTGCACGGCGGGGCGAACGAAGAAGCGATGAAGATGTTCCTGGAAGTGAAGGACCCTGCGAAGGCGCAGGAGTTCCTTCAGTCTGCTTTCAAGCAGGGGAGGAAGGTCATGGGCTTCGGGCACAGGGTCTACAAGCAGTTCGACCCCAGAGCGAGGCTCTGCAAGGAGTATCTCAGGGAGATGCTGAAGAAGCGCAGGGGGGACGACTCCCTGTACAGGCTGTGCGACGGGATAGAGAAGGGGATGTGGGAGGCGAAGAAGATCCCCCCCAACCTCGACTACTACGCTGCACCCATCTTCTACCTCCTCGGGATAGACGTCCCGCTGTACACCCCGATCTTCGCTGCCAGCAGGGTCTTCGGGTGGATGGCTCACTATAACGAGCAGGTCGAGGAGAACAAGCTGATCCGGCCTGACGCGATCTACGTCGGGCCAGCCGGGCTGAAGTACGAGCCGATCGAGAGTCGGTAGCCGCTAGCGAGCGAGCCTCGCTGCCGCCCCTTCCAGGGTTATCTTCCCGTCCATCACCCGCAGCGCCAGCTCAGAAGCGCTGGAATCTGACAGCGTCGCCAACCTTTCCATGGCAGTGCCTCGGGCAGTCTCGATTATCATTCCTCTGATGCTCTTGAGCCTCAGCGCAACGTCGCCTGCCGCGAAGCCGGAGCGCAGTCTTTCGATCGCCTCCTGCAGGCGGTCCACCCCGTCACCTGACAGTGCCGACACCTTGAGCACAGGAGGGGAGCGCGGGGCCCCCCGGAAGAGCGACAGCAGGCTGACCACCATGAGGTCCGCACCTTCGAGGTCGGACTTGTTCACCACGTAGACGTCCCCGACCTCCATCAGGCCCGCCTTGGACACTTGTATCTCGTCACCGAGGCCTGGCATCAGGACCACGAGCACGGCGTGGGAGACGCCCACCACCTCGATGTCCGACTGCCCTATGCCAACCGTCTCCAGAAGGACGATGTCGAACCCTGCGGCGTCCATGAGGCGTATGACCTGGGTCGTGGCCCTGGACAGGCCGCCCGACCACCCTCTCGACGCCATGCTCCGGATGAACACGCTTCTGTCCTCGGCGTGCCTGGTCATGCGGACCCTGTCCCCGAGCAGCGCGCCCCCGGTTATGGGGCTGGTCGGATCGATTGCGATGACGCCGACCCTGAATCCTTTCTGGCGGTAGGACCCAATCAGCCTGTCGACCAGGCTGCTCTTGCCCGTCCCGGGAGGCCCGGTCACGCCGACCACGAACGCGCGCCCCGGAGGCCCCACCTGGGCCAGCAGAGCGGCTGCCCTCGAGGGGTCGTTCTCCGCGAGGGTGATGGCCCTCGCCAGCGCCACCCTGTCCCCCTTCTTGACGGCCGAAGCGAGCTGTCTGAGCTGCACCGACTGCGCGGCCCGCTGCACCCTTTTTTATTGGTTGAAGGCATCGTTTATTTCCAGGCGAGGCCGGCGTCCGACATGTTGCTCAGGGGAAGCAGGGATTCATACTGGAAGAAGGCTGCGCGGGTGGCAGTCGAGAGGAGGGCGAAGGCCGGGACCCTCTACGACAGGAAGGCGGTCGAGAGCGTCCGCCGCGGGCTGAAGCAGTGGGAGGAGACGATCTACCGCGAGTGGAGCGAGAAGGCCCAGGGGACGCGTGCGGACTTCCAGACCGCCTCCGGGATACCGCTGAAGCCCGTCTACTCCCCGCTGGACGTCGCCGATGCCGATTATCCTGACCAGGGGTTCCCGGGGGTCTACCCCTACCTCAGGGGGGTCTACCCCAACATGTACAGGGGGAGGCACTGGACCATGAGGATGTTCTCAGGGTTCGGGACCCCGGAGGACACCAACCGGAGGCTCAAGCTCCTGCTCAAGCATGGCGAGACAGGGCTCAGCGTCGCCTTCGACATGCCCACCCTATACGGCTACGACTGCGACCATCAGAAGGCGCACGGGGAGGTCGGGCGGTGCGGCGTCAACGTGTCTTCGCTGAAGGATATGGAGGTCATCTTCGACGGCATCCCCCTCGGGAAGGTGAGCACCTCGATGACGATCAACGCGCCGGCCACCGTCCTGACGTGCATGTACGCAGGGGTGGCGAGGAAGCAGGGGGTGCCCATGTCGAAGCTCAGGGGGACCGTCCAGGCGGACATGCTGAAGGAGTACATCGCACAGAAGGAGTGGGTCTACCCGCCGGAGGCTCATCTGAGGCTGGTCAGGGACCTCATGGTCTTCTGCACGAAGGAGATGCCGCTCTGGAACTACATCAGCATCAGCGGATATCACATCCGCGAGGCCGGGTCCAGCGCAGTCCAGGAGCTGGCGTTCACCCTGGCAGACGGGTTCGGCTACGTCGAACTCGGACTCGAGGCCGGGCTGAAGGTGGAGCAGTTCGCCCCCAGGCTCAGCTTCTTCTTCAACTCGACCATGGACTTCTTCGAAGAGATCGCGAAGTTCAGGGCCGCGCGGAGGATCTGGGCCCGCGTTCTGAGCGAGAAGTACGGCGTCAAGGACAAGCGGAGCCTCCTGATGAGGTTCCACACACAGACCTCGGGGGCATCGCTCACATGGCAGCAGCCGATCAACAACGTCGTGAGGACCGCGATAGAAGCGCTCGCAGCCGTCCTCGGAGGGACCCAGTCCCTGCACACGAACTCGTTCGACGAGGCGTGGGCCCTTCCGACCGAGCAGGCTGCCGAGGTGGCCCTCAGGACACAGCAGATAATCGCGGAAGAGACGGGGGTGCCGAGCGTGATCGACCCGTTGGGCGGGTCGTACTACGTGGAGTGGCTGACGGAGCAGATGGAGGAGGAGGCGTACAAGTACTTCGACAGGATCGAGTCGGCAGGAGGGCTCCTGAAGGCGATCAAGACAGGCTTCCTGCAGAGGGAGATAGCGGAGAACTCCTACAGGCTGTCGAAGCGGGTCGAGGAGGGGAAGGACTCGGTCGTGGGCGTCAACAAGTACTCGAAGCAGGAGAAAGAGCCCATCGACTTCCTGAAGATCGACTTCAAAGCCCAGAAGAGCCAGGTCCGGAGGCTGGCCGCGGTCAGGAGGACGAGGGACGAGCCCAAGGTGAAGGCGGCGCTCGCGAAGCTCCAGAAGGCGTTCGAAGACGAGGAAGCCAACTCGATCTACCCCATGCTCGACGCCGTGACGCACTACGCGACGCTGGGCGAGATAGTCGACGCCGGCAGGACAGTCTGGGGGACGTTCAAAGAGCCGATGCTCCTATAGCGACGACATCCCCCTAGAGCTCTCTTAGCGGTCGCGCCTACGCTCCTTGCGAATGTTCCGCCTGTTCTGGTTCCTAGGACTATCCGGGAGCGGGCCGTGGACTCTTCCATGCGGAAGAGGAGGACCGTGTTCGCCGCTGCAGCGGTCGCAGGGGCAGTCTTCGTCCAGCTGGCTGTCGCGCAGGCCAGCGGGACCTCGCCATAGCAGCTCCTCGTGGGGGCGCTCGGCGGGGGAGCACCAACCGCAAACGGGAACCGCGCGAGCGTCTGCTGCGGCGGCATCTCATGCTACGCGGGCCCAGCACAGCGCCCCCTCCCCTACTACTGCTGCTGGCTTCAGGGCCAGGGTGGGATCCGGAGCGACATCGTAGCCCCCTGCGCGCTCCCTTCCGGCTGCTACTGCCAGCCTCCGTGCGTCGGCGTCTGCCCGATGAATGCGACCGCGGCGCCCACGGGTTAGCCAGAAAGGTTTTGAAGGCCTCCGGCCCGCGCTCCCACTGGAAATGGCGAAGAAGTCCGCCGCCATCCAGAAGCGCATCAGGATACTCGTCGCAAAGCCCGGGCTGGACGGCCACGACAGAGGGGTGCTCGTCCTCGCGAGAGCTTTCAGGGACGCTGGGATGGAAGTCATCTACAGCGGCCTCCTCCCGTCTCCGGAGCAGGTGGCTCAGATGGCCATCGACGAGGACGTCGACGTCGTCGCGCTCTCGCTGCTGAACGGGGCGCACATGACGGCGTTCCCCAAGGTGAAGAGGCTGTTGGGCAGGACGGGTGGAAAGGACATTGTGGTGGTGGGAGGAGGGATCATCCCGGAAGAGGACAAGCCGAAGCTCCTCAGGATGGGCATAACGGGCCTCTACGGCCCGGGGAGCTCTTTCGAAGAGATAATAGAGCACGTAAGAGGGAGAGTACGGAAAGAGAGATGGAAGGAGTAGGTTGAGATGCTAGAGCAGAACGAATTCATGAACCTGTCGAAGATGAACTTCGACATCTCCGAAGAGCAGGCGATGGTCCTTGAGCAGGTGGACAGGGCCTGCAGGGAGTTCCGTCCGATCGAGGACAAGTGCTACCTCGAGCACAGGATCAACGACCAGGTCAGGCCTTTCTTCGCGAAGGCACACCTGCTCGGCCTCCCGACGTCCCGGAAGTACGGCGACGGCCAGGGGGCGGACATGATGACCTACGCGCTGGCTGTGGAGCGCATCGGGAGGGAGGGGACGGGGGTCAGGACGTTCTTCTCCGTCCACATGGCTCTCGGCCAGATGACCATCCAGCACTGGGGGACTGAAGAGCAGAAGGCGAAGTACCTCCCGCCAGCCACCAGAGGGGACGCAGTCCTGGCCTTCGGGCTGACCGAGCCCAACGCAGGGAGCGATCCAGCCTCCCTGACCACCTACTTCGAGGAGAAGGGGGGGAAGTACTACCTCACCGGCCAGAAGATGTGGATATCCCTCGGCTCGACCGCCAAGTACATCCTGGTCTTCGCGTATCCGAAGGGGAAGAGGGAGGGGATGTGCGGCTTCATCATGGACACCTCCACCCCGGGCTA
Organism: bacterium; assembly: GCA_027310575.1. GTDB lineage: Archaea > Thermoproteota > Nitrososphaeria > Nitrososphaerales > Gagatemarchaeaceae > UBA183. The sequence continues at coordinate 91,723 of DAIDAO010000017.1, forward strand.
CAAGGCAGAGATCATCCCGCACAAGCTGGGGCTCCCGACCGCAGACACGTCGACGGTCTACCTCGACAAGGCCGAGGTGGCCAAGGAGGACATGCTCGGGCCGCCTGGGAAGGGGATGTCGGTCGCCCTCTCCGGGCTGATGAACGGGAGGCTGAGCGTGGCCGCCGGGTGCGTGGGGGTGATACAGGACTGCCTCGACGAGGCAGTCAGGTACGCAGGCGTCAGGTTCCAGCACGGGAAGCTCATCGGGAAGCACCAGCTGGTCCAGAGGCACATAGGCCTGATGTCGATGAACCTCGACGCCGCGAAGCTCCTCCTGCTGAAGGCGGCGTTCATCAAGCAGAAGTACGAGGAAGACCCGAAGAACCGAGCGCTCATGGAGGCCACGGACCTCGCCTGCACGAAGGCGAAGTACTTCGCGGCGAACGCATCCTTCGACGCAGCGAACAGGGCGGTCCAGGTCTTCGGCGCGAACGGCTACTCCCTCGAGAACAGGCCGGCCAGGCACCTTGCAGACAGCAGGGTCACCATGATCTACGAGGGGGCGAACGAGATCTTGGAGCAGAAGATGGCTCTGGGCTCTCTTGGGAAGAGCTTCGAAGCCTACTCGTAAGTCCGGCGGTTTAGACGATTGAGGGCTGGGAAGGTCGCAGTCGTGGCCGCCCTGCTCACCCTGATTGCCGTGTCCTCGTTCGCAGCGTACGAGCTCTACTTCGCCGGGGAGCCGACGAGGCTGGGCAGGATACTCCCGGATCTGACGCTCCAGACGATAGACCTCGAGGGCCTGAGGAACGACCAGCCCCTCTCGCTCGACTTCGTCAACTCCACCTTCGCGCCCCTCACGACCATCAACGAGGCACCCAACTCGACGACCCACGCGTGCACCTGCACGGGCCACATCTACTCGTTCGACCCCAGCACCGCAGGTTCAGGCGTGGCGCCCAGGGTCGTCGGCGGCAGCACCGCCAGGGTCCCGGCCGGAGGCAACGCGACCTTCGAACTGCAGGTCTCCAGAACATGGACTGCACCGATGAAGGTGAACGTGTCGGACTCGGAGACCCCCCAGGCGACGCCCAAGGCCCTGCGCATCACCCCGGGCGCTTCCCTGATACAGCCCAGCGGGTCGGCTTACAGCTTCCAGGTGACTGTGCAGGCGAGCCGGACGATCGCCGCCGGAGCCTACACCGTTGCGGTCACGGTCTCCGACGGCCTGGTGCAGCAGACAGCCTATCTCTTCATCACCGTGGCGTGACGGGCAGGGAGCCTGCTCGCCATGGCGCAGAGGGTGAGCCCAGTCGGCCCGGAACCGATCATCCGTAGACCGCGCGCATCAGAAGAAAGAGCGCGACCGCCATCACGGTCGCGACCACGCCCTTCAGTATCGATTCGAGCCTGGATGCCACCTGAGACTCCGCCCCGACTGGGTCTTGCCTGAGGGCCTTGTACGGCCTTGACGCGCTGATCTCGATGTGCGCAGTGACGAACCCGAAGAGCCCTGCGGCAAGAGCGGCCGGGCTGAGCGCGCCGGTCTGGACCACGTAGCCCACGAGGACTGGGACGAACCCCCAGGACGAGGCGAACCAGAAGTCGGTGTGGAACCGGCCGGCGAAGAGCTCTAGGTTGTAAGAAAGGAGGAAGAAGAGCTCGACAGCGCCGAGGGGCAGGAGGAGCGGGGCGACCGTGAAGGCGAAGTAGAGGCCGATTGCGCAGGCAGGGACGAGCGCAGCGACCGCGAGGACGAGCAGCTGCCTGCCCGAGAGGAAGCTCCCCCAAGGCCTGTTCGGCGCCATGGCGTCGAGGGAGTGCGCCGACACGCCGACGGCGAGCAGGTAGGCCACGGCCATCCATGCCATCCTGTCAAAGTGGATTGAAGGCGCGAGCAGGGAGCCTATCAGCACGTAGCTTGCGTTCATAATCGAGTACGGGTAAAAGGAGAGGCCGACGAGCAGCCTGAACCTCCTCGGCCCGAACTTGGGGACGTACCATTCGTTTTCGCGGGTCTCCTGGGGCAAGTCCGACCGAACGCCGATGCGCTCCTTCCGGGTTATTGGCCGTTTCCCGCCAGCCAGGGCGCCGTGCCGGCGTGGTGGGCGAGAGGAAGCGCATCCCGCTGCGGGTCCGGTCTGCGCCCGTCAGCCGCACGACGTGTTTTAGAACAGCCAGTCCCACTCGGGTCCCAGGCGGAACCAGGGGAGGAGTGGCAGGTGCAAAGAACCGCGCTCAGGCTCTTCGGAGGGCTCGCGAAGACTTACGACTCGGTCGTCGACCTCGCGACGCTGTATCAGGACAGGCGCTGGAAGCGCTGGGTGACAGAGCGGCTCGACAGGGCTGCTGGCGAGGTTCTCGACGTGGGATGCGGCACGCTGCTGCTGGAGGAGCGCTTCGCCGGCTCCGGCCGCGTCTTCGTAGGGGTCGACCTTTCCGCTGACATGGTGAGGGCAGGACATGCGAAGAGGCTCCCGAACGTCATCTTGGAACTGAACGGAGACGCCGAGGCCCTCCCTTTCCCTGACGGGAGGTTCCGGACGGTCGTGAGCTGCTACGTGCCCAAGTATGTCGACATGGGCAGGTTCACGAGTGAAATAGCGCGCGTGTCCAAGCCTCAGGCGCAGGTGCTACTCTACGACTTTGCGAGGCCGAGGGGCATCCTCGCGCCATTCCTGGAGGTCTACATCCAGGGATGCCTCCGCATCGTCGGCTTCCTCCTGGGGCTCGCAGGGCGGGGTCCCGCCTTCGCGTTCGACAGGCTGCCAGGGATCGTGGAAGGGGCGACATGGGACGACGCTGTAGTCGGGGCGATGGAAGGGAAGGGGTTCGAGACCGTTTCGGCCGAGCGCCTCACAGGCGGAGTCGTCTTCGCGTACCATGGCCGCAGAGGGGGCAGACCTTAGATACCGGGGAGGGGCACACGTCTGTCCCTTGAAGTGGGTGACGAGGGAGAGGGCGAAGGTGGACAGGATCGCGTGCCCATGGCTGATCAAGAGGTTCGTCGACCCTGGGGCCGAGTTCGTCTTCGTGCCTGCGGAGAAGGTGATGGCGACGGCGAAGGAACAGGGGGCGACCCCCTTCGATGCGCCAGGCGCGGAGCTGACGCACTACAAGGAAGGGGGAAGGGACTACGTCAGCTTCGACGCGATTGTCAAGAAGTACGGCCTGAAAGATCCGGCCCTGATCGAGCTCGCACACATAGTCCGAGGCGCTGATGCCAGGATTCCAGACACACCGCCCGAGTCAGCGGGGCTCGAGGCCGCAGCTGCGGGATTCCGGGCGGTCTCAAGGGACGACTTTGAGAACATGAAGATCCAGTTCCCGCTCTACGACGCCCTCTACGAGTACTGCAAGGACAGGCTCGCCGGGACGCTCAGGCTGGAACACTCGAAGCCGACAAGTTGAGCGCGAAGGCGTCCGCCGGGGCGGGCCCCTCGCCCATCTACTTCGCGAAGGGGGTCCGCGTGTTCGTGTCGGGGCTGCTCAGCATCACGCTCCCGTTCTACCTCAAGACCCTAGGCTACGGCCTGTTCTTTCAGGGCCTGGCCCTCGTCGCTATCGTAGCAGGTACGGCCCTCTCGAACATCGTCGTCACGTACCTCGACGCGTCGGTGGGGAGGAGACGGCTGCTGCAGTCGTTCAGCCTCCTGATGATCGCAGCCGGCGCTGTGCTCGCCGTAAGCACCTCGGCCCTGCCCATACTGCTGGCATGCTTCGTCGGCAACATCAGCAGCACCGGGACGGAGGCCGGGCCCTTCCAGTCGATCGAAGCCGGGACCCTGCCTGACCTGGCCCCCTCGGGTGCGGCCGTGAAGGTCTTCGGGAGGTACAACCTCATCGGCTACAGCGCGGCTGCTCTGGGGCAGCTCACCTCTGCAGTCCCGGGTGCTCTCGGCAACGTCCCGGCCGCGTTCCAAGCGATCTTCGCCGGCTACGGCCTCGTCGGGGCCATCCTCTTCATGGTGTACAGCAGGGTCCGCGGGCTGGAGGCGGGTCCTGCCAGGAGGCCGGGGCTGGCCAACCTCGGCGGGCAGGCGAAGAGGGACGTCATGATGCTGTCCGGACTGTTCTCGATCGACGCCTTCGGAGGCGTGTTCGTGACGACGTATCTCCTCTCTATCTGGTTCAACTCGACCTACGGCCTGCAGCTCGAGTCGCTCGGAGCCATATTCTTCGTCGCGAGCGTCGTCACCGCCGCCTCGACGTATGTGGCAGCTCTCGTGGCTCTGCGGATCGGCAACCTGAGGACCATGGTCTATACCCATCTGGCCTCGAGCGCCTTCCTCATCCTGATGGGCCTCGCAGGCTCCGTCCTGGCAGCCGTGTCGTTCCTCTTCCTCAGGCAGAGCCTGTCCCAGATGGACGTCCCTTCACGACAGGCGCTCATGACCGAGATGTTCCAGCAGAACGAGAGGGTCCAGGCGTACGCTGTCACCAACACGGTCAGGAGCGCAGGGTCGTTCTTCGGAGGGCCCGCAGCGGCCGGGATACTCGCTCTCGGGGCGATTTCTGCGATGCCTTTCGCCGGTGGAGGCACGAAGATCGCCTACGACCTGCTGACGTACGCGAGCTACAGGAAGAGATACCGGTGAGGGGGCTCCGGGTTTCCAAGTCTGGGAATCGGGTCGGGGGCTTAGATTGATCAGGGTGGACGCGGGGTCCCTGAAGAAGCAGCTCAAGATGAGCGGCCAGCTGGACTCGCTGAAGTTCGCGTATCACGAGGGGATAGTAGGCGGGGAGCTCCCGCTGTCCATCGGCGGAGGGATCGGACAGTCGAGGACGCTCATGCTCCTGCTCAAGAAGGCGCACCTCGGCGAGGTCAGCGTCTCGGTCTGGCCGAGGGTCCTCAAGGACATGTGTGCCAAGAGGAACATCCACGTCCTGGAGTGAGCTCGGGCGGCGTGGCAGTCAGAACCGGCTGATCAGCGGCTGGAACTCCCACCCCCGCATGAAATGCGGGGCAGGCCGCTCCCTGAACCCGTCCAGGAACCCTTCTTCGCGGAGCTCCTTGACCACCATCGCGGAGAACGCTGGTGCGCCCGTCGCCCCAGGAGAGTTGAAGTTGACTATGTGCGCCGAAGCCTCCCCCTTGAGGAGCATCGCCTCGGGGACGAAGCCCGACGGTCCAATCAGCGAGCTCCTCACGCCGAAGACGGCCCGGCGGTTCAGCATGCCTTCGTCCAACCCAGGCACGAACTTCCGCACCCTCCCGCACATGGTCGACTTCGAGAGGGAGCTCCTCCACTCGCCTGCGAGGAGCGAGACGAAGTCGCTGTTCATGAGGAGCCTGGCCTTCGGCTGGATCGGCCGACTCAGAAACCCTGCCAGCTTCGCCAGCCCGATCCCGGAGTACACGTACGGCCCGGGGACTGCAACCGCGTTCGGGCCGATCTGCCTGGAGCCGTCGGCGCGGACGACGAAGTGAGGGTCGAGGAAGGGGAACTGGGGGAACTTCGGGGGCCTGTAGATGTTGGACTTCACCCTGCCCGCGAAGGGCTCGTCGACGACCCAGTACTCGCCCCTGAAGTTGAGCGAAGTGTAGTCCAGGCCGAGCCCCACGCCGTGGGCGATTTCGAGCGCACCACCACCAGCGGCGTTTACCAGGAACCTGCAGCCGATCTTGTCGTAGCCCGCCTCCGTCCTCAGCCCCACCTCCATGGTCCCCCCTCTCGTCCGCACTGACCGGACCCGCTCGCCCCCCAGGAACCTGACCCCTCTCGACACGACCAGCCGCCACAGGTGCCGCGTGAAGGCGCCGAAGTCGACCGAGACGTCGGTCTTGGAGAGGAGGCCAGCCATGCACCGGACCTCTGGCTCCCGGGACCGGACGCCGCCGCCGTCGAGGAGCTCCATCTCCGCTTCGTCCATGCCGTTCTTCACCCCCCACGCCCTGTACTTCTCGAGGGTCGGCATCTCGGCCTCTTCCACCGCGACGTTGAACGTCCCCACGGGCTTCCATGGGAGCCCCGCGCTCTCCGCGAGCTCCCCCCAGAGAGGGTGTGAGAGGAGCGATGTCAGTGCGAAGACCTTCTTCTTGCGCGGGTCCAGGTAGAACGGCCTGTGGATGACCCCGGTGTTGCGCGAGGACGTGTGCGCCGCAGCAGTCCGAGCCAGGTCGACGACGACGATGCTGCAATCGTAGAGGCAGGAAAGCCAGTACGCCACTGTGACCCCGAGCACACCCGCGCCGACGACGAGGACGTCGACGTCCGCAGGCCTTGACATCGACCTGGAGGTCAGAGGCAGGGACGTTTAGGTTGTAGGTCTAGATTCCCTTCAGGTACCCGTTCGCGTCCAGCCACTGGGTGTGCGCATTGATGTAGCGCCAGAGGATGTCCGCCTTCCCGTTGTCGAAGTCCCAAGGGGCGACGAGGACGATGTCCCCCTCTCGGATCCACATCCTTCGCTTGAGCTTCCCCCTTATCCTGCACTGCCGGGTCACGCCGTCGGCGCACTTCACTATGACCTGGTCCCCTCCGGTCATCTTGATCGCCTTTCCAAGGACCTCTCCTTGCTGAGGCATGACCAGCTCCTTGAGATTCGCTTCACTCAGGACCTTGCGCTTGCCCATCCTGTTCCGAGGCACGCCGAGGGCGGGCCGATATTAACGGTATCGGCGGAAGTGCCTCGGGTTGCCCCTGTGCCTTTCCCCCCGGCCGTGCCGCCAGGGCCTGAAACCGCGCGACGAGAGAGAGGGCTTGGGCGCAGCCGCGTCCTCTTCCCGGAGGGGCTTGATGGGCACCTTGGCCAGGGCGGCTATCCTGGCGAAGTCAGGAGATTCGTCCCTGCTCACGAAGGTGTACGACGTCCCCACGTCCCCCGCCCTCGCCGTCCTCCCAACCCTGTGAAAGTAGACCGTGGGGTCCTCCGGCACGTCGTAGTTTATGACGCAGTCGACCTGCCTGATGTCGAGGCCCCTGCTGGCCACGTCGGTGGCCACGAGCACGTCGGCCCTGCCCGCCCTGAAGAGCCCCATAGAGTGGTCGCGCTGGTTCTGTGTGAGGTCGCCGTGAAGCGAGACCACGCTGTGGAAGCGCCTCTCGAGCTCCTTCGCCAGGCGGATCGTCCCGTGCCTCGTCCTGCAGAAGACGACGGCGCTCTTCCTGTTCTCCTTTGACAGGATGTCGAGGAGCAGCGCGAGCTTCTGGTCCCTTTCGACCCTCGCGTAGAACTGCTCGAGGGTCTCGGCCGAGGGTTCTCCCTCGTCGACCATCACCCTCACGGCGTCGGCCATGTACCTCTGGGAGAGCTGGATGATGGACCTCGGCATGGTTGCGGAGAAGAGGGCCGTCTGCCTGCCCTTCGGGGTCGTTCCGAGGATGTAGTCGACGTCGTCGATGAAGCCCATGTCCAGCATGACGTCTGCCTCGTCCAGGACGACGAACCTGACAGAGTCGAGCCTGAGCGTCCCGCGCCTGATGTGGTCTATGGTCCTCCCTGGGGTTCCGACGACGATGTGCGCTCCCCGCCTTAACGCGTCGAGCTGGACTCCCATCGACTGGCCCCCGTAGATCGTGACGATCCTGATCCCGGTGAACGCGGCGATCTTCTGGAGCTCCAGAGTGATCTGGACCGCCAGCTCCCGCGTCGGGGCCAGGACGAGCCCCTGGACACGAGGGACGGCCCCCTCGACAGCCTGGACCAGAGGGATGCCGAAGGCAAGGGTCTTCCCGGACCCTGCCTTGGCCTGGCCAATCAGGTCCTTCCCGTCGATGAGGGGGCCGATGGCCAGGGCCTGTATCGGGAAGGGCCTGTGATATCCAGCGGAAAGGATCCCCTTCCTAACGGAGGGGTTGAGCCTGAGCTCGTCGAAGCTGTCCATGGCGCCTGCAGCCTAGCTCTCGAGGCAGCCTCGTACAGTGTGCGGATGCGGAGGATTGGTCTCGTGCACGGAAGGAAGCAGGGCTCGGCGGGCCGACCGCTTATTTAAGACTGGAGAGGCGCTCGTTCCATGACGTCGGTCCGGTCATGGCGCAGTCGCAGGGGATAAGAGGCACCCCGGGAGGGCCCAGCCGCATGGAGAATCAGCCAGTCCAACCTCAGAAACCCCTGAAGGAGTGCCCCGGATGCGGCGTAAGGGCGAGGCTCTACAGGACGCCCAGGGGGCTCAGATGCGCCGACTGCGTCAAGCAGCTGGACTCTGGCGGATTGAGCTTCAGATAGGCGGACGGAGCCTTCGGACCCAGAAACAAAGAACTAGAAGTATCATGCGAAACCGTGAAACTCTATTCGCGATTCTAGTGTGCGGATGTACTCACAACTCCTCGTCGCGGCCTCAGTCTTCGTCTGGCTCCCCTTCTACTTCAACATCATCCTCCTATGCTGGGGCCTCTGGCTGACGAGCCGCCTCAAGGCGGACGCCTCCAAGCTGCACAACGACCCCAGGCGGTTCATCATACAGATATGCACCAACGGTAGCGCGCCGAAGAGCGTCAATTCCATCCTAGAGACGGTGAGGTCCTACCATCTGGAGTTCCCCCACGAGACCTGGGTCGTGGTCGAAGAGTACGACTCGAACTCCTACTCGGCTGACAGGGTGGTGAGGGTGCCTTCGGGCTTCGTCACCCCGAACCGCACAGGAGCCAAGGCGAGGGCGCTGGAGTATGCGCGCCAGGTCAGAATACGGGAAGACGTGGAGGACGAGACGACGAAGATACTCTTCCTGGACGATGACAGCTTCCCCGAGCGGGGATACATCGAGTACGCCTTCCACGCGCCCGTCGAGATAGCACACGGCTACATACGGACTGACAGGGGGTACGGCACGAACCTCCTGACCTCGATCGCAGACAACTTCCGCGTCACGGACTGCATAGCGACCTGCCCGACCTTCGCCACCCTAGGGAGGCCGAAGCTGATTCATGGTGAAGGGCTGGTCGCGAGGGGGAACGTCGAGAGGGAGGTCACGTGGGACCACGGAGGTGCTTCGAGCTGGGGCGAAGACCTCATGTTCGGGACCAAGGCCTCGCACAAGTTCAGGTACGGTTTCATCCCGCACAGCATCCACATCGCATCTCCCTTCTCCGTGTCGGACCTCTACAAGCAGCGGAGGAGGTGGCTGTGGGGTAGCCTGAAGTCTCTCCGCCTCCTCTCCCGGTCCGAGCGGTCGTTCATCTTGGCCCGCCTGTACTGCGGCTTCATGGCAGTCCCCTCCATCGCCCTGTCAGCGTACGGAGCGGCCGTGGGGGCGAGCTGGCCGCTCCCCCTGCAGGTCGCTTTCTCGATGGGGACCGTCGCCTTCGTGGGGTACTACGCCCTGGGGGCGTGGCTGAACACCCACCGTCCCAAGAGGGTGGCCCAGACGCTGGCGCTGTTCTGGGCCGCGGCGCTCATGGAAGCCCCCGTGCTGCTCTACTCGCTGCTGCGGAAGCCGAAGACGTTCGAAGTCATCAGGAAGGAATAGGCGCCCTGGCCGGG
>DAIDAO010000022.1 GCA_027310575.1 bacterium
CCGAGCACTGCCATGACTACGGCGATGGCTTCGTCCTTGATGCGACTAGATGCGACCAAGGCCACTACTCCGACGATCATGCCGAGCAGTGGGCCTGTGTTGGTGAAGGCGTCGGCGAGAGTTCTGTAGTTTGTTATGTTCGCTCCGAAGGCCGTGGCTCCGAAGGCGATTGCAAGGATGCCTCCTATGAGTAGGATGGCGCGAGCTAGTGAATACGCGTCTTCCTGCTTCATTTTCTCTTTTTCACCCCCGTGGAGGCTTCGGCCGACGCAGTTCGGATAATAGAGCGCCTTTGAACGAAAAGTTGCATCCGGCGCGCTCGAAGGATGCAAATCATTCAGACTGGCCCAACGCAGGCGAGGACCCGTCGTTGTCTCTCGGTCGAGCAACCACGCCCAGAGTGTACGACAACATTCTACGCGAAGTTTGCGCTCTTAGATTGCCTGCGGCTCGGCCACGGTCAGATCGATGGCAATCTCCGCAATGTCCGATCCGTACTCCGCGGCCCTCCGAACGCTCTCAAGCATGAGCTTCGTCGAGGCAACCTGAACCCCACTCATCCTAGGGGCCAGCACATCGCCGGTCAGTCTGTCTTCCATCCGGGCCACCTCCTTTGTGCGGGCGATTGCTTCCTCTGCCAGCTTCCCGTCGAGCCGGATAAGAGCCTGAATCGAGGTGTCGAAGACTCTGCGGGAGAGGGAGGTCATATCCTGGACTCTCCTCGCCGCGCCCTCGGAGAAGCTCTGCAAGGTTTCTGCCTGCGCCGCTATCCCCGCCGCGTGGTCTGCCACCCTCTCCACACTCTTTACGGCCAATCTGTAGCCGAGGCAGTCTCTGGCGGATGTCAGTCCGATCTCTTGGATGACCGACCTGTCCCTCACAGCTATGTTCAGTTGCCTCAGCAGGAAGTGATAGAACCTGTCAACTTCGTCGTCCCGCTCGATTACCTCCTTCGCGAGTTCACTTCCGCTCACGCCGAGCACCGCCACCGCGTCCGAAAGCATCCCCCCAGCCACGATTGACATCCGCTCGAGAGCCTTCTTCAGGGGGAGCTCAACGTAGCCCGAAAGACACTGCGCCAATATGCTCGTGGACGACTCTTCGATTATCTCGACCCCTACGAGCTTCCTTCTTATCCCCTCTCTGACGAAGCTGCGCAGGGTGGCTTCGGACCTCCCCAGGTTGATCCGAACCGTATCGTATCCCGCAAGGTAGTAGGATATGAAGTGGCGGAGGAGAGAGTCCTTGTCGAGGCCCTGAGCCGCTTCGAGCGTCGCTTCAGATCTCGCGGGGCCCCTCACATCCTTCCTTGGTACTATCAGCAGGGATGAGTCTGGCTGGACCAATACGGCGACCGAGTCCTTGGCCCTCAGCCCGACGTCGACGACCCAGCTCTTGGGGAGGGATACGACGAAGCTGTTCCCCCCGGTCTTCTGGATGTTCCTGAAGTTCCCCAATTCTTGCTTCCGGTTCGCGCCCCCCGATATATACATACTTCTCTGAAATGCAATATATTTCGTGTTGGACGCTATATTTCCATTCGGCTACCGATAAATCCGCTGGGCGGACAGCTCTGTTCGAAGATGAATTTCTACAGGACAGGTGCAAGCGGAACAACGATCGGACTCGTGGTCGTGGTCATCCTGGTAGTAGCTGCGGCCGGGGCGTATCTTGCCTTCGGCGCTGGCGGCGGGTCAGGGTCCACGACACCTTCTACGGCGCCGCATACCACACCGACCTCAGGCCTTCTTCCCGCGGCGACCATCAACGGTGGAGGGGGGACTCTCGTCTTCCCGCTGATGTCGTCGTGGATATTCGCCTACTCACAGGTCCAGCCTAACATCCAGGTGAACTACGCGAGCATAGGCAGTGGCGCAGGGATCGCCCAAATCACGGCGGGGACGCTCAACTTCGGCGAAAGCGATGCCCCTCTCAAGTCGTCGCAGTACACGGCTCTCCCGGCCGGCTCGACGCTCCTTACAGTCCCAATCTCTGCCAGTGCGGTTGTCCCGGCATACAACATCCCCGGAATAGCGTCGACAACTCATCTGAGATTCACAGGGAACGTCCTCGCGGAGATCTTCTACGGGACCATAACCACCTGGAACGACCCTAGGATTGCAGCTCTCAACCCGGGCGTGAATCTCCCGACGAATGAAATCACTGTCGTCCATAGGTCCGATGGGAGCGGGACCATGTACGCGTTCACCAACTATCTCTCCGATTCGAACTCCACATGGCGATCCAAGGTCGGCTACGCCACATCAGTGAACTGGCCAGTGGGAATCGGATGCAAGGGCAACGAGGGAGTCGCGGGCTGCATAGCCAACAACCAGTACTCAATCGGGCCACTTGAAATCGCCTACGAGATTACGAACGCCGGCTCCATCAGCTACGGCTCGGTCCAGAACCATGCTGGCAACTTCATCCTGGCGAACCTCACCAACATCCAGCTCGCCGTTCAGGCAGGGGCCAAGGCAGGACTCCCTGCAGGCAACGCTCAGTGGTCGAACTTCTCCATTATCAACAACATATTCAACGATTCTGCCGACGCCCAAATCTATCCGATAAGCACGTTCACCTACGCGCTAGTATACCAGAACCTGGGTGCAACCTATGCAGGGACTTCACAGGCGCAGGCAGCAGCAGTGGTCAACTTCCTATGGTGGGTCGTGAACTCGGGCCAGAACGCCGGCCAGAAGATAGGGTACCCACCGCTTCCAGCCAACGTCGTCTCGGCAGATGACACGACACTCCGCTCGATCACCTACAACGGCACACCGATCTACACTGGATCCTAGCCCAGGGCCGGGATCGCTCCTTCTCTTTATGCTCAAACACTGCGCCTCGTGAAAATGGGGGATTGCAGCGATGGCCAATCTATCGAAATCTTCGCGGCGCGCGAGGTCCAGAGGCGACGTGGTCCTCAGGTCCCTCGTAGCGACGGCGGCGATTGGCATTGTCGCCCTCCTGCTCGTCCTCGGGGCCGAGCTGGTCAACAACTCGGGCCTGAGCCTCACTACATACGGTCTCGGCTTCCTGACCGGGACGGTCTGGGACCCCGTCCACCTTGTCTTCGGAGCGCTCCCTTTCATCTATGGAACGCTCCTGACTTCAGGGCTCGCCCTGCTGATCGGCCTCCCGATTAGTCTGGGAGTGGCCATATTCCTCTCTGAAAAGGCAAGGAACAGGAGGGGGATGGGATCATTACTCGGGGCGCTCGTCGAACTGCTGGCCGCTGTGCCGAGCGTGATCTACGGTCTGTGGGGGCTGTTCTTCCTGGTTCCGGTGATGAAGAACTACGTCGAACCGCCGCTCCACTCCTACATGGGGTTCCTCCCCATCTTTGGGACCACGCCGATTGGGACCGACTTCCTCACAGCGGGGGTCATCCTTGCCATCATGATAATACCGACCGTCACCGCAGTTTCACGCGACATCCTGAACGCGGTCCCAAACAGCCAGAGGGAAGCCATGTATTCCCTGGGGGCCACCGACTGGGAAGTGACCCGCAAGGCCGTGCTGCCGTACGCCCGGTCAGGCATCTTCGGTGCGACGATCCTGGGGCTGGGCAGAGCTGTCGGCGAAACGATGGCCGTCACGATGGTGATAGGCAACGCTCCTTCCATTTCCGCGTCGCTCCTCTCTGAAGGGTATACGCTCACGTCACTGATAGTCAACCAGTTCAACGAAACCACTTCGTCCCTCTACGCCTCTGCGATGGTAGAGATCGGGCTGATCTTGTTCGCACTTGCCCTGGCGATCAACTTCTTCGCACGTGTCCTCGTCTGGAGAATGACCAGGGGTGCAAGGTTCAGGATCTAGGGCTGGTGAGATGACGACCTATCGCCTGCGGAAGGGTGGCTCAACGTGGCGGAGATACGTGGACAGAATCATGACGGGCCTGATCCTCCTGGCCGTCGCAATCGCCGTCATCCCGCTCATCTTGATTGTTGGGGACGTGGCGTATCAGGGTATTCCAGCCATCAACCTCGGCTTCTTGACCAGTCTCCCCACTCCCCCCGGAACGCCGGGAGGGGGCATAGCGAACGCCATCGTCGGCTCGGCGCTGATGGTAGGGCTGGCGACGCTCATAGCCGTTCCCATCGGTGTCGGTGCGGGTATCTACTTCTCCGAGTGGCCCGAGTCTAGGCTCTCGCTGGTTTCGAGCTTCACCAACGACGTACTCGCCGAATTCCCAACGATCACGCTTGGGATATTCGTCTACATCATCATAGTCGCTCCCACAAGGACCTTCTCTGCGCTTGCCGGCGCCGCTGCGCTCGCAATAGTCATGGTCCCCATAATCGCAAGGACAACCGAGGAGTCCCTCAAGATCGTGCCTGTTTCTCTAAGAGAAGCGTCGATGGCGCTGGGCATCCCCCGATGGAAGACCGTCCTGAAGGTGGTAATCAGCACTGGAAGGGCAGGGCTTGCGACCGGCATCCTGCTCTCGGTCGCACGCGCTGCGGGCGAGACTGCTCCGCTCATCCTGACGGCCCTATACAGCAACTACATTCCGAAATCGCTCCTCCAGCCGACCGGATCAATCCCCTACCTGATCTACTATTACGGTTCGTCTCCGTTCACGGACTGGATCACCACAGCTTGGGGTGCAGCTCTCCTCCTCGTGGCTTTCATGCTAGTCCTCAATCTCTCCGTCAAGCTTCTTATCGGGCGGAAGTTCGCGGGTGTCCGAGCTGAGATCTAGGTGACCACGAGACATGGAGACCCAGAGGTTGGGATACCAAACACAGGAGGGTGACGAGGTGTCCGCCCGTCCGGCGGCCGAGTACTCCGCAAAGATCGAAACAAGAGGGCTCAAGGCCAGTTTCGGCAGCAACATGGTGCTGAAGGGGATCGACCTTCGAATCCCCGCGAACAGAATCACCGCGGTTATGGGTCCGTCAGGGTGCGGTAAGACCACGTTCATCAGGTGCCTCAACAGGCTCCACGAGCTCACCCCTGGTGCCTCGGTAGAGGGGGTGGCACTGCTGGACGGGGAGGACATCTATGGCAAGGACGTGGACCCGGTGAGCGTCCGCCGCAGGATTGGAATGGTCTTTCAGAAGCCGAACCCGTTCCCCACGATGTCGATACTCGACAATGCCGTCGCGGGCCTGACCTTGAACGGTGTGAAGGACAAGAGGACGCTCCGACAGGCAGCCGAGCGCAGCCTTCGCGGGGCATATCTGTGGGACGAAGTCAGAGACAAGCTCGGCAACTCGGGGGCGAGCCTTTCTGGCGGCCAGCAGCAGCGCCTCTGCATCGCGCGGGCGTTGGCCGTCGAGCCCGAGGTCCTCCTCATGGACGAACCTTGCTCGGCCCTCGATCCCACCGCGACGGCGAAGATTGAAGAGCTGATAACCACGCTGAAGAACGAATACACCATAGTCCTGGTGACGCACAACATGCAACAGGCCTCGCGGGTGGCTGACTACACCGCGTTCTTCTACCTTGGGAAGCTGATCGAATTCGACGAGACGGCCAGGCTCTTCGAGAACCCCCGGCAGGAACTGACCGAGCGGTACATCACGGGGAAGTTCGGGTGATCATGGCTGCCTAGGCTCATGGACGCGGGGCTGGAGCAAATCAACAGCCTCCTCCTCGACATGGCCTCGCTTTCGCAGAAAGCGGTCACTGCTTCAATCGACGCCTACAGCCAAGGGGGGAAGGCAACGGAGGTGAGAGACATGTCTCACCAGATCCACGCACTTCACCGGCGAGTAAGCGACCTCTCGATGGAGATGATCGCCCGATATCAGCCGGTCGCTTCCGATCTGCGGTTCTTGAAGTCCTGCGTGGAGATCTCCTATGGCTTCTTCCGTTACGGCCGGTACGCCCTGGACATCACCCAGGTCCTCGACATGTTCGGCGACCTGAGCGGTTGCGACCGCGCCTTTGTCGTTGAGACGGCACGGAGGACGCAGGAGATGATCAGCTTGAGCGTCGAGGCCTTCGCCCGGAGGGACGTGGAGACTGCGAAGAAGATTCCATCGATGGACGACGCGGTGGACGAAAGCTACCGGGAGAACCTGAGGAGGACCATAGAGGGGGAGGGAAACGTAAAGTGCTCCCTTTCAGCAATGCTCATTCTCAGGTATCTTGAAAGGATGGCCGACCACGCCACGTATATCGGAGAGCTGGTGGAGTACATCACCACCGGCGTCGAGCCTTCCGGCTGATCTGGGGCTAGGTCCCACGCAGCAAGACAACCTTTGTGGTTTTCTTCCCAGGGACGACCGTCACCACGTCGTCCGTCGTGATGGCAATCCCTGAACGTCTGTCCGAGACGCCGTAGAGCCTGGCGTCGGCCTTTCTATACAGTGAAATGTCAATCCTGCTCCCCCATGGGACCGTATACCGGAGCGGATGCTGGCTCGAGCCCTCCCTCTCGGTGAAGGTGGGACTGATGTGGCATATCCCGACCAAGCCCTTACCAATGCTCGCGAACGCGGCCGGGTCCATCCACTCGCCTTTGATCCTGTCCGGATAGGAATAGTACCCGGAGGCGCCTGACTCGGTCGCGACGACCACGCCGTCTCCGATGGCAGCCTCCTCGAAGCCGGCCTCCCGCCCCGAGACACGCACCTTGTACCTGATGCAAGTGCTCTCGTTTCCCCTCTGGAGGTAGACGTCGGTGAAGACTTCCCCCAACTGCTTCCCGTTCCTGAGCACGCCGAGCCGCTTCTGTTCGTCGATGGAGAATTCTCCACCCCTTATCCTCTTCAGCGCGCTCGGGAGCTCGTCGAAGGTCGTCTGGGCCAGATGCGCCTTCGAACCGGCAGCCCCCTTCGCCCTCACGCCGACAAAGAGGAGGGGCATGTCCTCTGTCCTGCCGTACCTGCTGAACCTCCCATCCCCTCCTACGACAAGGCCGAAGTCGGCCTTCCCATCTGTCACCTTCATCCCGGCTTCCGAAATGACCTTCTTCAGCGCCGCAGGGGGGACCTTAGGGGTGCCCCCGTCCAGGAGCATCTTCACCTTCAGGCTGCCTGCCCCCTGTCCACGTATTCGAGGATGCTGCCCTCGCCCCCCGACTTCCGTCCTGTCTCGAGGAACCTCGAAGCCCGGGCCCTGACCTCCTGCTGCTGGGGGGTCGAGACCCCCAGCTTCTCCATCATCTTCAGGGAGTTCTCCACGGCGAAGCCTCTGAAGTGGTTGTTGAAGTACCCGAACGTCTGCTTCGCTTTCGACGTGACCTCCCTCACCTTAGGGACCCACGCCTCCAGCTCCCTGTCGCTGTACCTGTAGTTGTACCACGGCCTGGTGCCTCGGCCATGCCACCTGACAAACGCGAAGTCGGCAGTCACAACCGTGTCGGGAGGCAGGAGCGGTTCGTCTACTATGACGTTGGCGACGTTCCTGCTCCTCAGCAGGGACCACGTCTCTTCTCTCAGCCACGAAGGGTGCCTGAACTCGACCGCGAACCTCACGTCTTCCGGGGCGCGTTCAAGGAAGCCCTTCAGGTTCTCGAAGTCGGACTGGAAGTTGAAGCTCGGCGGGAGCTGGACCAGGACCGGACCGAGCTTTCCAGTCGCGATAAGAGGCTTCAGGAGGCTCAGGAACCTGATCAGGTCCGCCTCGACCCCCTTGCTCAGGTCCAATTTCTTCTCGTGCGTCAGCTGCTGGGGGAGCTTGACAGAGAACACGAACCTGTCTGGCGTGTATCTGGCCCACCCGAGGACGAGCCCCTTGGACGGGAATGCGTAGAACGAGGAGTCGACTTCCGCTGTGTTGTACACCTTGGAGTAGAAGGAGAGCTTGTTGGTCTTCGAGTCAGGATAGAATACCCCTGCCCACTCGTTGTAGGACCAGCCCGACGTCCCGATGAGGAGCTCGGTCAAACGACGCGGCCGAGAAGGGTTTCTCGATTTAAGTGTGACAGGGCGGGCGGACTAGAGGACAGGCATCCACCCCGGCTTCGCCGACCAGGTGGCTATGGCGTCGTGCGCATGAATCGACTCGAAGCACCTCCCGCTCACGAAGAGGGCGTTCGGGAACCTGCTCACGCACTCCCTCACCAGGTCCTCGGCGAACATCGGGTTCGCCTGCGCCTCAAGGATCTTCTTTGCCTCCTCCAGCCTTTTCATGTGCTCCTTGGGGGACGCCGAGAAGCACTCGGATATCCTCCCGACCACGGCCATGGAGTCCAACGGCTTTTCGCTTCTGAGCACCAGCGCCACTTCGGCCCTCTGCATGTGGCCTATCCCGATCATCTTCTTCGAGCAGGGGCAGGCCGTCATCCCGCCGACGACATACATGTAGGTTATCGCCCCCCTCTGCGTCGCCTTCATGGTTATCCTCGCGAACTGGTCGTTGAAGGGCAGCTCGAATGCGGCCGTGACACTCGTCCCTGGCTGGGTCCTGTTCACTTCTGCGCAGACCCACCTCAGCCACGACTCCATGCTCCTCGCCCTGCGGTCGTTGGCGGCCTTCACCAGCCTGCTCATGTGGACCCCTCTGTGCAGCCCAGTGGACGTCTGAATCGAGAGCTCAACCGGCATCCTGATGTTCCCGGCGGTGCTGAGGACCCGCAGCTTGGCTATGCCGGCGTCCACCGGCAGCCTTGATGCCTCGGACTGGACGTCCGCTGTGGCATCGATCAGGCCCAGGGCATCCGCTGCTTCCTGCTGAGAGCGCGCCAAGAGGTTCTGAAGCGATTTCGCAATTGTTTAAGTAATTTTCCCCCGCCTTTTCGGGGCAAGCGGGTCTGTCACCCCGGCGGACGCGAAGGACTTCGCTCTCATGAGACACCCGTCACACTCCCAGCAGTGATTGATGCCCTCTCTGTGGCAGCTCCAGGTCAGCTCGAGAGGGACGCGCAGGGAGGATGCCAGCCTGATGACCTCCGGCTTCGACCTGCTCCCGAGAGGCCTCGATATTCGGACCCTGTTCCGCCTGAGTATGGGGGATGCGGCGAGGAAGGCCCGCTCGAGGGACGCGAAGAAGCCCGAGCTCACGTCGTCGAAGATCCTCTCGTCGTCCCTGTTGTGGCCTCCGACTATGAGCGAGGCGCCTGACTCCTCAGCGTACGACGCCGCGAAGGAGTAGAAGATGCTGTTCCGGAGCGGGACATAGGTCGGCGGGAGCCCCCCGAACCTTGCGCCTGCGATGTCGCCGGCTTCCTTGAGGTCTGGGAGTCTGACCAGCCTGTGTTCTGTCACCTTCGCCTCGGCGGCTATCGCCTTCGCGGACTCCAGCTCCTGTCCCGCTATCCCATGATAGGCGAAGGTCAGCGCCCTCACGGGGCGTTCTTTTCTGGTGAGATAGAGCGCGGTCGCGGAGTCTATCCCGCCGGAGAGAAGCACTATCGCTTCTTTCGTCGGCTGGTGGCACCGTCCTGGTGCAGCTTCGCGAGGATGTGGCTCCCCTTGTTGAGCCCCTCGTAGACGTACACTCCCACTGCCGTGACATTCTCGGGCATTCTCGGCGCGATCCTCGCCAGTACCTCCTTCGCCATGTTCTCCACAGACGCCTCGCCGTCGAGGGTCACGGTGGTGGCCTTTGGGGCCCGGATCGCGAACTCGCCGTGGACCGTCTCGAACTTCAGGGTCACGCTCTCGCGGTCCATGGAAGTGACGTACTTCTCGTTGATGAACAGCTTGTGGTCGAGCCCCCTCACCGCCTCCCTCACGATCTGCTTGGCCGCTCCGAAGTCGACCACCATGCCGTCGATGGGACGCCCCGCGACCTCGACGAGGACGCTCGACGTATGCCCGTGCATCACAGAGCACTTCTGGGTCTTAGGGAGGATGTGGGCGTAGTCGAAGTTGAAGGAGGGGTCGTCTAGGAAGATGGTCTGGACGCGGCCCTCGCCGCCGAGCCCCAAGATGCGTATGCCGTGGTCGAACCTGTCGCTCCTCATGGACTCCCTGTTGATGATGATTGCCTTCCTCTTGCCCTTCGCGAGCGCCCTCCCTTCTGCGTCGCCCAGCTCCCTGTCGACGAAGACCAGCGTGCCGTTGACAACGAAATCGGCCGTCAGACTTCCTGCGCCTGGGACCCGCACGTTCTCCTTGAAGCGGACCCCCAGCGAACCGAGCAGGTCTGAGACGAGCTGGTGCGTGCTCGTCCCCCTGAAGCCGCGCCTGACCCTGTATGCCCTCTCGTATGCCCCCTCGTCCAGCCGCTTCAGTCTGGGCGCGAGCTTGGCCAGAAGCTGTCCGCTCATGCCTGAGACGCAGAAAAATGGTTCTGTTTATAGTGTTTCCAAGCGCGAGGCTGGCGGCGCGGCCTTGATCCAGTGGTTAGGATAGTGGCTTCCCAAGCCACTCGCCCGGGTTCGAAAGCAGGTCACTCCACGAGGGGCCTGGCCGAGATTCCCGGAGGCCGCACCATTCACCTCCTCGTTCGAGGGATTGTTCTCGTCTCTCGAGGACGCCAAAGTCGCGGCCGTTGCCGCTACGTGCCTTCAGTGACCTTCTTCAGCGTCAGCGACCCGTTGCGGATATCCAGCTCGTAGACTTCGTTCACGTCCAGCCTTATCCCCAGCATGTCGTATTCCGACTCGGTCAGCGTCATGATGACCTTCGAGAACCCCAGCTCGCGGATCTGTGGCATCAACCCCATCGCCTGCAGCTGCGACACCATCCCCTGAACGACCCGTCCCTCGTCGCTCGCTGGGAACGCCTCGGGCCTCCTGGAGTCCCTGATCTCCACTAGCTCGATCTGCTTGGCGGGGAGCCCTGTGAGCGGGTCTGTCACTCCGCTTATCCTGCTGACCTTGACCTTGCCCATCGGCTGAAACGCCCTCTCCCCGAGGGTATAAACAAAGCGAAGCCGGTTTTCAGGCCGTTTCCTCTGTGAAAACGAGTCACTCTTGGGCAGCGTCGGTCTGGGGCTGCGCTTCCTGGGCCGGAGGCTGCTCGGGGGCCCCCTCCACCTCTTCCTGTCCGGTCTGGTTCGCCATTATGGCCTCGACGTCTTCTGGGGAGATGATGCGCGCCATCGAAAGGTTCACGAGGGAGTTCGCGGAAGCGTCGCCCGACATCCGTCCTATCCTCCCCCTGAGCTGGCGCCACTTCAGCTTCGTGTTGCCGCTCTTCGAAGTGTAGATTATCCCAAGGACGTCCCTCGCGTTGATGAAAGTGACGTCTCTCATCTTCTTGAGGTCGACCTTGTCGACCGCCTCGACGTATATCGAGCCTTGGTCCCCCTGCTTTTCAGGGAAGACCTCCGGGTCGCGGAGGTACGACTCAGGGATGAAGCTCCTGCAGGTGCTGTTGATCAGGAACCTTCGAAAGCCCTCCAGGTTGCAGGTCAGGTCCAGCTCAACCACGTCGCGTCGCCCAAATTCGCGGCCCGTCTCAGAGGTTATAAAGGAATTCCCAACTCATAGAGAGACGAACCTCCTGGCACAGGTGTGGGTTCCCGACTCAAGATCATCCACATGGGTTGGTTCAGCCGGGCTAATCCGGTCATCACCCACGACTGCAAAGCCTTCGACTCAACATTAAAGCGTTCGTGACACCTTCAGGGCATGCGTTGCGATTCCTGGTACGTCTGCAGGCTACGAGGGTGCCCGAGTCAGGGCTCCTGGATGCGGTCAGGGCTGTCGCCAGGACGCTGGGCGTAGAGGCCAGGAACCCCAAACGGACGTCGTATGGCGCCCTGGAGCTGGACATCTTCTGCCCCACGAGGTCGGACTTCGGCCTCCTCGTCGCAGCGGTCCAGCCCATCGCCA
>DAIDAO010000029.1 GCA_027310575.1 bacterium
CAGCATGGTGGTGGTGCTGGTTGTCGTCACCACGATCGTCGCTGTCGTCCTGACCTGGACAGGCAGGAGATTGCAGTAGGCGAGCCCGATTCCTGCAATGTAGGGCGTCCAGGGGTATCGTCCGAGGGGGGATTCGCCGTAGTACCAGAGCGTGAGCTGGGTACCGTTGAGCAGCCCAGCAGGCTCGCTGACGTATCCCGATTTCCAGTACGCTTCGGCAACGCTGACCAGGTATTGAGACGTGGGCGCCCAATGAATTCCATCGTAAGAGACTGCATATCTTGTCCCATAGCCGTCGCCGTAGAGCATCACCAGGGTCCCGTTGAGGTCCAGAACGTCAGGGTGTCCGACCGTCGTCGTGTTGGAGAGGATTTGGTCAGGCGCTCCTATGAAGACTGGGTTACTCGGGTACTTCACCCAGTGCATCCCGTCGTTGGATGTAGCGAGGTCTATAGCACGGTAGTACCAGTACTGTCCTGTGGCGTTCGGGTGCGGCGCCGACCCGGCATACCACATGTAGTACGTTCCATTTCTGATGAGGACGTTGGCATTGTAAATCCAATTCGAATCGTAGAACCCGGGCCCCGGCTTCAGCACTGGGTTTCCTGCATACTCCTTCCAGTGGATTCCGTCAGCCGAGAAGGCGAGACCGATGGATCTGTTGTAAATGTCGTAGGGGCTCGACCTGAAGTACATCATGTACCCGGTCCCGTTGTAGAGAACCGAAGGCGCCATTAGCGGAGCGCTGTCCCATGTCCCGTTTGGCCCGCTCGTAAGGACCGGAGTCGGATCGACTGTCCAGTTTCCGCCATCCTTCGATGTGGCCGTGTAGATTCCCCACATGCCGCCGAGGCTGCCTGCGTACCACATCCTCAGCCCCGCTGCTGTCCTCACCACCGTGGGTTCCTGGAAAGTGTTGTTGTAGGTGAACAACTGCCCCGTGGGCGTCGTGTACGTGTATCCTGCCGAGTCGTTCAGGACTGGGTTGTGTGGGGCTTCGACGCACGACTCCTGAGGGGCCGACTGGCCCCCTGTTACCGGTATGGCCTCGAGGGACGCGAGTACCATGACGATGAGGACCACAAACGGCGTCGCTCGTTCGAGATTCAAGAGCTGGTTATCGTCCTGACGCGAGATATAACCAGAGAATCCGTTTCTCAACCGTGGCAACAGGTTCGGGGTGGGTCCCCGCTGCAACGGGCTCGACCATAGCAACGCCAATCTTGGGACTGTCTTCGGTCCGGGTCGCGTCTTGCCCGCGTCCTCCTGCACACTCCGGGAATTCCCAACGGGGCATCCGACCCGAGTTCAGGTTTAAGGAGCACCGGCGTCGAGAACCCGCAGGTTGAGCCCTGACCTGATTTCGACGACCGCTCAGGCCGTCAGGCGCCTCGCTGTGACGAAGCAGCACCTTGCCGGAAGGGTGCCGAAAAAGGCGACCAGGGAAGACCTCGTGGACCTTGTGCGTGACATCGTCTACGTCCAGTGGGACCCGGTCCCCATCGTCGCGCCGTCGCACATCATCGCAATCTGGAGCAGGGTCGGGGCGTTCCGGGTCTCTGACCTTGACAAGCTCATGTGGGAGGAAAAGAAGCTCGTCCTTCATTGGATACCCCACGCCTCGATAGTCGTCCCCGACGACTATCCGATCTACCGCTCGCTGATGGAGAGATACCCCGAGTCGCTCGCAAGGGGCTGGGGGAACCACATCCCTGGTGCGAAGAAGTACCTCGCCCGCACCGACCTGACGAAAAGGATGCTGAACGAGCTCCGGAACGGGCCGCTCACCCCCACACAGTTCGGGGACTATCGAGCCAAGAAGAGCCCCGACGGGTGGAGCTCGGGGAGCGACGTGTCGAACATGCTCTACCATCTCCACATGAGGGGAGAGGTGGTGGTCGTGGGCCGCCAGGGGAATCAGAACCTCTATGGTCTCACTGAGGCGTTCCTCCCTGACCTGGCGAAGACGAAGGGGCTGTCAGAGGAGGAGTACGAGCGGGCGGCCGCCGAGAGGGCACTGAGGGCCCTCGGCACGGCCAAGGAACGTGAGATCTTCCTCCACTTCGTGCGCGGCCGCTATCAGCACCTCAAGCAAGCGCTGGGGGCGCTGGCAGAAGAGGGCAAGATACTGCCCGTCAAGGCCGAAGGCCTCACCGACAAGGGCCAGAGGTACGTCCACCGTTCAGACGCTAGCCTGCTCGAATCGATGGAGGCCCCCGACTGGGAGCCCCGCGTCTCGCTGGTCCCTCCCTTCGACAACATCCTCACTGGTGGGAGGCTGGAGAGCATGTTCGGGTTCGAGTATGCCCGAGAGCAGTTCCTGCCGAAGGAGAAGCGGAAGTTCGGCACCTACGTGTTGCCGATCGTCTGGGGCGACAGGTTCATCGGAAGGATCGACCCGCAACTCGACAAGAAGGAGGAGAGACTCGTGGTCAACTCAGTGCACGCGGAGCCCGGCGCCCCCGGCGGCAAGGAGATCTCATCCAAGGTCGGGGAGGCCATCGAACGACTCGCGGACTTCGTCGGGGCCGAGGAGGTCTTGTACAAGGGCCCTGTCCCGGCGGAGTGGAAGAGCGCCCTCCGCTAGCATTACGTCTTTCGACCACCCGCGAAGAGGGGCTCGCGTTCAGCCCGCGAGATCGTGCCGAGTGGCGCAGGGTCTCATCCGGATAAGACAGAACGATCCCTGCTGCGCCCCAGGGGTCGGAACGCTTATTGTTAGGCGAGAGGCGTCTTCCGTCGGTAAGGCACCACGGCTGTGAATGGTCTTTCGATCCGCCCCTACGCCGAAGGGGACATCTGGGTGCTGGAGAAGACGCTCGGTGACCCGACCCAGATGGTGCATCTCAATGGGCCAGAAAGCTCTGAGAAGCTGCAGAAGCGCCACAGGAAGTACGTGGCCATGTCTGCAGACCAGCACGCTGGGTGCATGTACACCATCACCATGGGCCCGGAGAAGGCTTCTGTCGGCAACGTAGGATACTGGGAAACGGAATGGGACGGACAGAAGGGCTGGGAGACCGGCTGGTTTGTGCTGCCTGAATTCCAGGGGAAGGGAGTCGCGACCGCAGCGATGAGGATGCTGGTGGACCATGTCGCAGCACTGGACCGCCCGTTCCTCTTCGCCTCTCCCTCTGTGAACAACGCTCCGTCCAACGCCATCTGCAGGAAGCTCGGGTTCGTCCTCGTCAAGAAAGTGGATTCCGAGTACCCGCCAGGGAAGCCGCTGCGCATCAACGTCTGGCGACTTGACCTGAAGTCGACTTAGATTCTGTATCTCGGTTGCTCAACCATTCGGCTAGCTCCAAGTAGTGGACGTCCTGCTCGCAACCCGATTGCCAGCCGGCAATAGCCGAGTTCGGCCACTTCGCTCTAACACGACAAGTCGTCTTGACCCGGCCGCGAGTCGTTCCGCGTCATACTAAGGGTGCCCAACGAAAGGCTAGTTCGTTTCCCTTTCCGTCTCGGCATATCTGACCCTTCCAGCAGGGACCCCGAGCTCAAGTCGCGCTCTATAGGCAAAAACAAGAGTATCCCATACCCCTGTCACGCCCCATAGCCCTACTCGGGCTATTCCGGTACCGTATCCTTCACTTCCTGTCAGCTTTAGGGAGTGGCCTTAATTCACGCCAGGCCTCACTAGTGCGGAGAGGCTATACTGGCATGGAGACCAGGAACATCACGGTCATGGGCGTCTGGGCGTTCGCCATCGTATTTCTCGTCGGCGCTTTCTTCGTGGGCGCGGACATGCTGGTCACCCTGATGCTCTTCTTCATCGCCGTCATCGTGAGCATAGCACTGTCTGCGACGTCGAAGCCATCTCAGGCGAGTCCGGATCAGCATCCATAGCCGGTCGCAGGAGAGGTCGGCTGTGGCAGCCTCCCTTCAGGCGGGACGGCAAAGATAAGTCGGCCCGGCCCAGGGCACCGACAGCGTTGCCAAAGAGAACCAAGCGGGTCCACGGTCTGTTCACTGCGCTGATCACCCCCTTCGACGCCAAGGGCCGCGTGTCCCCGGACGCGCTGGCCGACCTCGTGAAGTTCCAGCTTTCGAAGGGGTCCGAAGGCATCTACCCCTGTGGCAGCACCGGGCTGGGCCCAATGCTCAGCCTCGAAGAGAGGAAGGTGGTGGCGGAGACGGTCGTGAAAGGCGCCGGGGGGAAGGTCCCGGTGGTTGTCCAGGTGGGGTGTGCAGACACGGCTTCTTCCGTCGAGCTGGCGAGGCACGCGGAAAGGGTGGGGGCAGAAGCAGTCGCCAGCCTCACGCCGTACTACTACAAGCCGGGGGAGAAGGCGGTCGTCAGGCACTTCTAGGCGATCTCCAGCGCTGTGTCCATCCCGGTCTTCGCCTACAACATCCCACAATTGACGGGCAACAGCCTGCAGCCGAACACCATCGCGGCCATGGCGAAGGAGGGGACCATCTCAGGGATCAAGGACTCTTCCCGCGACCTCCTGCAGCTCGTCGATGTCCTGCGGGCAGTCCCGGAGGGCTTCGTCGTGATGAATGGCACTGAGGAATACGCCCTCTTCGCGATCATGTCAGGGGCTGACGGGCTGGTCTCGGGAGGGGCGAGCGCGCTCCCCGAGGTCTTCAAGTCCCTCGTCGCGGCAGAGAGAAGAGGGGACTATCGGGCCGCAGCCGAAGCGCAGAGCCTCGTCCAGAAGGTGAAGGAGCTCGTGACGCCGGGCCCCATCCCGGCCTATTACGCCGTCCTCCGCGAGAGAGGGCTGGAGTGCGGC
This sequence comes from bacterium, assembly GCA_027310575.1. Classification (GTDB taxonomy): domain Archaea; phylum Thermoproteota; class Nitrososphaeria; order Nitrososphaerales; family Gagatemarchaeaceae; genus UBA183. The sequence continues at coordinate 4,743 of DAIDAO010000029.1, forward strand.
GAGCCCCGCGCCCCCTTCCTGCCCGTGCAGAAGGCTGACGCAGACCGGGCCATCAGCGGGCTGAGAGCGCTCCGCCTGATCTAGCCCCCGCCCACGAGCTCCCCATAGCGGAAGCAGCTGACGAGGTGGTCGTTCACCATACCTGTCGCCTGCATGTGCGCGTAGCATATCGTCGGGCCGACGAATCTGAACCCGCGTTTCAGGAGGTCCCTGCTCATTGCCTCGGACTCGGGGGTACTGGCCGGGACCTCCTTCAGGATACGCCACCTGTTGACCTTCGTCCTACCTCCGACGAACCTCCATACGTACGCATCGAAGCTGCCGAACTCCTTCTCCACTTCGAGGAAAGCCCCCGCGTTCCGGACTGCAGACTCGATCTTGAGCCTGTTGCGGATGATGCCCGGGTCCCTGAGGAGCTGCGCCACCTTCCTCCTGTCGTAGCGCGACACCGCCTTCGGGTCGAACCCGCCGAACGCCCGCCTGAAATTTTCCCTCTTCCTGAGTATGGTGCCCCAGCTTAGGCCCGCCTGCGCCCCTTCGAGGACCAGGAACTCGAAGAGCGCCCTGTCGTCATGGACCGGCACCCCCCATTCCCTGTCGTGGTACGCGAGATAGAGCGGGTCGTTCAGGACCGCCCAGCCGCACCGCTTC
>DAIDAO010000033.1 GCA_027310575.1 bacterium
CCGAAGCCCATCGTCTTGACTGCGAACTGGAGCGCAGGCGTCGGGACGAGGCCCGCCTCTGCCACGTCTCTGCCAGCGCTCATCAGGCCGGAGACCGCGGCGTTGGCCAGGGCGGGGCTCGACAGCCGCCCGTCCTGACCCACGAGGATTTCCCCGCTCCCGAAGTACGTGCCTATGGCTTCGCTCAGGCTGATGACGAAGTCGAGGTCGTGAGATATGCCCGGGACGAATCTTATGCCGTTGGTTCCGAAGAGCCGCTGCTGGGAGGCGGCCAAGGGCTGACGATTCCAGCCGGAGAATGTAAAACCTTCCGATTCTGGCTCGTTTCAAGCGCGTCCTCGGGGCGGCCCTGCAAAAGCTTATGTCGAAACCTCAGCCGCCGCTCCACGGGCCCGTAGCGCAGTACGGATAGCGCGGCAGAGCGCCACGCCGAGCCTTCTAAGCTGTAGAGAGCACAGCTCGCAGAGGTCGTGCGTTCAAATCGCACCGGGCCCGCCTTGACTCGTCCAGCCCCCTTTTCCCCAGGGACATGTTTGAATAATCTCTCGGGGCACTGCCTAAGGTGGACGACAATCCGCCCGGTCTGCGGCTCAGGTCGAGTCGATCATGAGGGAGTTCCTCGCAGAGCTTGACAGGGGCGGGGAACTTGCCCATGTCGACAAGGAGGTCTCCACCAGGTTCGAAGCGGCCGCGGTCGCGAGCCGGCTCGATGGCAAGCCGCTGCTCTTCGAGAAGATCAAGGAGGCGGGCGGGTACAGGGTAGCGACCGGGGTGTGCGGCACCCGCGCGCTCCTCGCCAGGGCCCTGGGAATAGACGAAGGCCAGCTGCTCCCCAGGATTCTCGACAGCATAGAGAACCCCAAGCCCTTCAGGGTGGTCGATGGGGCTCCGTGCCAGGAGGTAGTCGAGGACCAGGTCGACCTTCGAAAGATCCCGATACTCACGCACTGCGAGAAGGACGGGGGCCCCTACGTCACTGCAGGGATCGCCGTCGCTCACGACAAGGAGTACGGCTACAACGCGAGCTTCCACAGGCTGATGCTGCTCGGCAGGGACAGGGTGGCGGCGAGGATTCTCCCCCGGCACCTCGACGAGTTCGTCAGGAGGGGCAACCGGACGGTCGGGATCGCGATAGGCAACAGCCCGGCCTTCCTCTTCGCTTCCGCGGTTTCTTGCGAGATAGGGAAGAGCGAGCTCGAGATAGCGAACGCCCTGAAGGAGATGAGCTTCACCAGATGCGGGACGAACGATTCCCTCGTGCCTGCGGACTGCGAGCTCGTGCTGGAGGGGGTCGTTACGGACGAGCTCGTCGACGAGGGGCCCTTCCCTGACATAGTGAACGCCTACGACATAGTGAGGAAGCAGCGGGTCATCGTGATAAAGCGCGTCACCCACAGGAAAGACCCGATCTACCAGGCGATCCTGCCGGGCGGGGTCGAGCACAGGTTCCTGATGGGGACCCCCAGAGAGGCCACAATGTTCAGGGAGGTCAGCAGGGTGTGCGAATGCGTCGACGTCCGGCTCACCGCCGGAGGGTCCTCCTGGCTCCACGCAGTGGTGAAGATCAGGAAGAGGAGGGAGGAGGACGCGAAGAACGCCATCGACGCGGCCTTCAGGGGCCATCCAAGCCTGAAACAGGCGGTCGTGGTAGACGAAGACATCGACGTCGAAGACCCGGACGACGTCGAGTGGGCGATAGCGACGAGGACGCAGATGGACAGGGACCTGTCGTTGAGGCCCGGGGAGCTGGGGTCGTCCCTCGACCCGTCCGCGGACCAGGTGACCAGGAAGACCTGCAAGGTGGGGGTCGACGCGACGATACAGCTCGGCGCTCCGAAGGGCGGGTTCGTGAAGGCCAAGATCCCGATGAGGGACGAGATCCGGCTGGAAGACTACCTGAGGTGAAAGCTGGTGTTCCTTACCAGGGAAGAAGAGAAGATGCTCGCCGGAGAGGAGGGGCGGGCCGCGCAGAAGGCCATGCAGATACTCGTGGCCCTCGGGAAGATCTACGGCGCGGAGAAGATGGTGAAGGTGTCGAGCGTCCAGGTCTCCGGCGTGTCCTACAAGAACCTGGGGGACGCCGGACTGGAGTTCCTGGACGAGCTGGCGGTCGACGGAAGGGCGAGGGTGAAGACCACGCTGAATCCGGCCGGGATGAGCCTCACTGACTGGAAGTCCCAGGGGATAGGGGCGGCCTTCGCCGAGAAGCAGCTGAAGGTGATAGACGCCTACAGGAGGCTCGGAGTGGAGATATCCTGCACGTGCACACCGTACCTGGCCGGGAACACGCCCGGGTTCGGCCAGCACATCGCCTGGGGGGAGAGCTCTGCCGTCGCGTATGCGAATTCGGTCATAGGCGCGAGGACCAACCGCGAAGGGGGCCCGAGCGCTCTTGCGGCCAGCCTCACCGGCAGGACGCCGCTGTACGGCCTGCACCTGGAGGAGAACAGGGTCCCGACCCTTGCCGTGGACGTGGAGGTCCCCCTGAGGTCCCCCGAGGACTTCTCCGCGATGGGATACTTCGTGGGAAGGGCAGCTACTGACGGGGTCCCCCTCTTCAGAGGGGTGCGTCAGGCGGGCGTCGAGGAGCTCAAGACTCTGTCCGCAGCGCTCGCCAGCTCTGGAGGGGTCGCGATGTACCACGTCGAAGGGCTCACCCCGGAGTCGAAGCTGAAGCCGGAGGGCCATGAGGCCATCGCGTTCACTCCGAAGGAGCTCCAGGAGGCCAGAGCCCTCCTCGACGGCGACGGGTCCCCGGATTTCGTCGCTGTCGGATGCCCCCACTGCTCGCTCTCGGAGCTGGAGACGCTCGCCCGCCTCCTCCGCGGGAAGAAGGTGAGCCGCGAGTTCTGGGTCTGCTGCAGCCGGGAGGTCAAGCGCAGGAGCGACGACGCGGGCTACTCCAGATGGATAGAAGCGAGCGGCGCGAAGTTCGCCACGGACACCTGCATGGTGGTCGCGCCCGTCGAGGAACTCGGGTACAGGGTGGTGGCCACGAACTCGGCGAAGGCCTGCCACTATCTCAGGAACGCCGGGCTCAGGACCAGGTTCATGCGCCTGGAAGAGTGCGTCGCGGAGGCGACCCGGAGCAGTTGAAGCTCACCGGCAGGGCGATCTATGAGGGGAGGGCCGAGGGGGCTGCGCTCGTCTCTGCGTCCCCGATGTCGTTCTACGGCGGGGTGAACCCAGAAACCGGGGAGGTTGTGGAGCACGGGAACGAGCTGAAGGGGCAGTCGGTCAAGGGGAGGGTCCTGGTCTTCCCCCACGGGAAGGGCTCCACGGTCGGTTCCTATGTGCTGTACAGGCTGGCGAAGAACGGCGTGGCGCCGTGCGCCATAGTCAACGCGAAGTGCGAGACGATCGTCGCAGTCGGGGCGATAATCTCAGAGATACCCTGCGTGGACATGGTCGACGTCAGCAAGATCAAGCCGAACGCGAGGGTGAAGGTCGACGGCGCCTCTGTGGAGTTCTAGACTGCGCCCCGCGCGGCCCGTCCCATCTCCTCAGCAGCGAATGCTCGACCCCCACCATGTCTAGGGCCTTCCCCACGACCTGGTCGACGAGCTCGTCCACTGTCCTCGGCCGCTGGTAGAAGGAGGGCATGGCGGGGAGGACGACCGCGCCCGCCCTCGTCACCGTAGCCATGTTCTCGAGGTGGATCAGGGACAGCGGGGTCTCCCTCACCACGAGCACGAGCCGCCGCCTCTCCTTGATCGTGACGTCCGCAGCCCGCAGCAGGAGGTTGTCGGAGTAGCCCGTGGCGATCCCGGCGAGCGTCTTCATGCTGCAGGGGATGACCAGCATGCCGTCCGTCTTGTAGGAACCGCTCGCGATCTTCGAAGTGATGTCGTCGATCTTGTGGGCCTCCGTCGCGAGCCGGACGAGGTCTGCCTTCTTGAGATCGGTCTCGAGCTTCACCGTCTCCATGGCCGCCTCCGTGAGGATGAGGTGAGTCTCCACCCCCAGGCCGTGGAGCACCTGGAGCGCCCTTATCCCGTAGACCGCTCCGCTGGCCCCTGAAATGCCGACGACGAGGCGCACATTCGGGGCGGTGCGGGCATGCGATTTAAGCGAGCTTCCGGAGCCTAGTCGCTGCCGCCGGCGCGCCCCGCAGACGAGGGGAGAGCCCCCTCGCTGGAAAGGAGCGTCTTCTTCCGGCCTATCCCCAGGCCGTAGCCGCCCAGGCTCCCGTCCTTCCTGATGACGCGGTGGCAGGGGACGATCAGAGGCACGGGGTTGGACGCGCAGGCGTTCGCGACCGCACGGACCGCCCGCGGCTCCCCGACCATCTCGGCCACCTCGTAGTATGACCTCGTCTCCCCCCTGGGGATGTCCCTGAGTGCGGTCCAGACCTTCATCTGGAAGTCGGTCCCTGCGATGTCGAGCGGGAACTTCACCTCCTGGCCGCTCAGATGGCCGTTGAGAGCGTCCAGGTACCGGCGCGCCCTGGCGGCCCTTGCGATCGTGGCCCTCGGGAATTCGGCCCTCAGCGCCCTCACCAGGCCTGCGTCGTCCCTCCCGGCCTTGACGGAGCAGACCCCGTGGTCTGTCGCTGCCACCAGGAGCCTTCCGAGCGGGGAGTCCCCTGTGGCGTACGCTATCTTGGCCCCGGCGCCTCCGCTCCTGTAGGTCGCCGGCGTCATCCCTAGCCTCTTCCTCGAGTCTTCGTAGAGCCAGCTCTGGGAGGAATAGCCGCTCCCCCTGAGCGCTGCGATGACCGGCTCCCCCTTTGCCAGGCGCGACCTCAGGCCGTGGAGCCTGCATTCGGCAAGGTACTGTCGCGGAGAGATCCCCATGACGTCCGTGAACGTCCTCTGCAGGTGGAAGGGGCTGACCCCGAACCGCGCCCCCAGGGTCGCCAGCGTGATCCTGTCTGCGGAGTTCTCTTTCAGATAGTCGCAGACCCTCTTCACCAGCTGCGCGTTCTTCGCGCCCGTCGATTCGGAGACCGCTCGCTGCATTCTTCGACCTGGACGGTGGAAGCTGTTTTGGTAATAAGACGTTTGTCGGAATCTTGCGAAAAAGGCCCTCCGCCTAGAAGACCTTGATGCCAGGGAACGTCGCGCCGACGAACGCGCCGAGCCCGAAGACCACTATCGTGGCTCCGAAGAGTATGGCCAGGATCTCGAGGAAGTCCTTCAGGAACGGCTTCTGCTGGATCACTATGCTGTACCACGTGGTTATCGCCAGGATCACGACCGCGAGGGTCAGGGAGGAGAAGAGCGCCAGGATCATGCTCGAAGTGAGGAAGTAGGGGGTGGCGAGCATCACGGCGGTTATGAAGTAGAACACCCCCGTATAGATCGCGCTCCTTCTGGCCGACCCTTGGAATCCCTGCTTCGCCTGCGCGAAGGCCGCGGACGCCATCGCCAGTGAAGCCGCTCCCCCTGCGATCACCCCGGCCAGGCCTGCTATCTCCGTCTTCTCGAAGAGGCCGAGCCAGCCGGCGTGTATCCCGGAAATCTCCACCAGAGCGTCCGCGAGGCCGAGGACCACGAAGGAGATGTACTGGACTGCGGCGCTCTCGACCTTCAGGGCGAACGCCTTCTCGTGGTCCTTCTCGTCGGCCACCATCTCGTCGAAGGCGGGCCTGTCGGCCTCGGGGATCAGCGGAGCCATCCTTTCGTATTCCACCACGACCTTGGCTTCGTGCCTGTCGAGGTAGCGGGTGGCGAAGGTCAGGCCGAAGAAGCGCCTGAGGAAGAGGACCCAGTAGAGCTTCAGCGTGGGGAACTTCGGCTCCTCTTCAGGAACATACTTCCTCCAGAATTCATAGTGCCCATGTTCTGTGGATGAGAGCTTCTTCAGCACGTCGGCGAACGGGCTGCCGGAGTCCACCGTCTTCGCCAGCCTCCCATAGAGGGTGTAGTCCGACCATTCGTCGGACATCCTGACCCTTGCGACCTTCTGGAGCTGCGCGCCCACAGACGACATCTGACGATGCGGCGGGACGGGCAGGCGTATTTGAATCCTGAGGGCGGGAGAGGGGACTGAGAGCGTTCGAAAGCAGTGGTTTAAAGCGGGATTGAGAGGGGTTAGTACTGGTGAAATGAAACGACACAAGGATACTGCGTGAAGTGCAAGGCGACCAGAGAAATGAAGAACCCGCAGAGCATCACAATGAAGAACGGGCGTCACGCCACGAAAGGGGTGTGCCCCGTCTGTGGGACGGGAATGTACAGGATCGGCGGCTAGCCGCCGAGGATTCCCGGAAGTCTTCCTTCTCTGCTACTCTAGGAAGAATCCAGGCTTGGTGGGCAGGGCGTCCTTCGCCTTGTTCGCCGGGTCATGGATTTCTTTCGCTCCCGCTTTCTGGACCGCCACCCTGACTCCCAGCTCGCCCGACATGAACTCCGAGGCCTCTGACAGGGTCCTGAACTCGTCGAACCCCTTGTGCGAAAGCAGCTTGGCGGTCATGTCGTCCCCGACCTCGAACATCAGCCTGAACACGCGGTCGGGCTGGATCTTCAGGGAGGCGAACTTCTTGACGACCTGGCCGACGTTCTCGTTCTTCCTCTTGGCGGCCGCCAGCTCGAAGAAGTAGCTCTTGGCGCTGTCGGAGCAGACGTAGACGTTCAGCTTCGTCCTCGGGCCCTTGACGACCTTCAGGACGTTCCGCGCGTCCTCGATCACCTTGTTCATGACCGCCTCGGCAAGCTCCGCCCCCTCGTCTAGTGGGAAGTCCCTGACCGACGGCCAGTCTGCCTGGCAGACGAGCCCCTTCCCCCCTAGCTCGTGGTTGAGCTCCTCGGCCATGAACGGAGCGAACGGGGACATCATCCTGGCCCAGGCGTTGAAGACGTCGGAGAGCGTCCGCTTCCTTGCTTTCCTCGTCCTGTGGAGGTAGTACCTGACGTCGTTCCATACGTCGAGGAAGACGGTTGCGGACGCGCGCCTGATCTTCATCTGCTCCACTGCGTCCGTGGCGGTCTCGATCCTCCTGTGCAGCGAGGAGATCAGCCACGCGTCGAGCTCGTCCTCCTCCCTGTTTGCCGCAGCCTTCAGGCTCTTCCTGACGAACGGGACTATGGCCTCGACCTTCCCCTTCGCGTCCTCTGCGGCCCTGTCCCTCCAGTCTGCGTCGTCCATGCCGTCAGCCGTGAGCGCGAGCGCCAGCCGGAGCCCGTCGGCACCGTACTTCTCCAGAGCGGCCCTCCAGGTGACGAAGTTCCCCTTGGTCTTGCTCATCTTCTTCCCCTCGACCTGGATCATGCCGTTGATGCCGAACCCCCTCGGCCACTCCTTCTCTGGGAAGAGCGCCGCGTGGTGGAAGGCGTAGAAGGTGAGGTGGTTCGGTATCAGCTCCTTCGCCGAGTTGCGCAGGTCCACGGGGTACCAGTACGTGAACTCGGCGCGCATCTCCTTCAGGCGCTTCTCCGTCGTCTTCACAGCCTTGGCTATGTTCGCCGGGTTCCCCTTGCCGTAGAAGACGTAGTCGAAGACCTCGGGGGTCAGGTTGTCAGGGCCTATCTTCTCCATGTTGACGAACTTGCTGATGCTGTAGTACGCCATGTAGATGGTGGAGTCGCTGAGCGTCTCCACTATCCAGTCCTTGTCCCACGGGAGCTTGGTCCCCATCCCCGACCGCCTCGCGCAGGGCCAGTCGTTTAGCCACTCGATCGTCGAGTAGAACCACTGGCGCGCGTCCTCCGGGTAGACTGCGGCGCGCTCTATGACCAGCTTCGCCTTCGCCTTCCATTCGGGGTTCGAGTAGTTCAGGAACCACTGGTTCTCCAGGATCTTGACGTAGCACCTCGTCCCGCAGCGGCAGACCACCTTCTCGGGGAGCTCGTACATCTTGCCCAGGCGCTCCGTCTTGGCGAGCAGCTCGACCGCCTTGACCTTCGCCTCCTCCACGGTCAGCCCGGCCAGGGGGCCCGAGCTCTGGGAGAGGATCCCCCCGTGGAACTCCGCGCTGTAGATCTCGTCCGTGGCGGCCTCGAGGCGTGGGTCCATCGAGTCTCTGATGCCCAGCTTCCTGACCGCGTCCTCCGCCGGGACCTGGGAGTACCCTTTCAGGGAGAGTATCGGTATCGGGGCGAGCTTGTCCGCTATCTCCTTGATCTGCCTCCCTGCCTGGACCCTCCCCTCCTGGATGTCACGCAGGGCCATCAGGTCGTAGGGGGCGTGGGCGGGGACGCTGTAGACCACGCCTGTGGCCAGCGAGTCGTCGACAAACTTCCCAGGGAGCACCGGGAGCGACTTGCCGGTCAGCGGGGCCATGGCGTACCTGCCTACCAGCTCCGACCCCTTGAAAGAGCGGACAGGGACGACGTCGTGCTTCTGCTCGGCCAGCCTCGTCAGCGCCGCGGAGCTCACGACCCAGAGCTCGCCGTCGACCTTCGCCTCTGAGTACTCAGCGTCAGGGTTCACCCAGATGTTGGTCGCGCCGTAGATCGTCTCGGGGCGCAGGGTCGCTGCGACGAGCGCGAACTCGTTGAGGTGGAACTTGATGAGGTTGAACTCCTCGGGGGACACCCCCTCCCCCTCCATCCTGTCGTGGTCTCCCGTGGGGCTCTTGTCGAACGGGCACCAGACCACGGGGTGCGTCCCCTGGACGACGTAGCCGAGCGAGCGGAGCCGGAGGTACTGCCATTCGACGAACTTCCGGAAGGCCGGGTCGACGGTCCTGAACTCCCTCCGCCAGTCGATCGCGAACCCGGTGTCCTTCATGACCTGGCGGCTGACCTTGGTGTAGTAGGACGCGAGGTACTCGGGGTCGGTGAACTTCTCCACCTCCTTCTCCGGGACCCCGTCCACCTCGATGAACGCGCGCCTGACCGACGGGTCCCCCTGCTTCAGCCTCTGGCTCATGCCGACTATCGTCTTGCCGGTCCAGTGCCAGGCCCAGGGGTAGAGGACGTTGTACCCCTGCATCCTCCTGAAGCGCGCGTAGAACTCGAGCCTCCCGGCAGTGAACGCAGTCCCCACGTGGACGGGGGCGTTCATGTACGGGAAGGGGAAGGTCACGAACACCTTCTTCTTGCCTGCGACAGGGTCGGGCTCGAAGACGTGCCTTTCGTTCCAGACCTTCAGCCAGTACTTCTCTCTGGCGGACATGCTGCTCAACTTGTGAGAGGCTCGAGCCTCTCTGCCAGGGAAGAAGCTTCGTCGATCCTGTCCAGCTGCGGCCCGCCCCCCTGCGCGAACGACGGGGAACCGCCGCCGGAGCCCCCGAGGGCCGGGGCCAGCTTCCTGACTATCTCGGACGCGGAATAGCCCGCCTTCACAGCCTCCTGTCCGGCGAAGCAGATGATGCGGGCGGACTTTCCTGCCGAGAAGAGCGCCACGTAGATCAGCGAAGGCTCGGCTGAGACGCTCTTCTGGCCCTGAGCAATAATCTGTTCCTCGCCCAAGGGTGGGTTCTTCGCGACGTAAAGCTTTGCGCTGCCTAGGGGCTTCGCCTGGTTCGATATGCCGGTCGAGGACATCTGGACCATGGCCTGCCCGAGGCTCTTCTCGCGGGCGCGGACCGCGTCGAGCTCGTCGAGGACCCCCTTCGCGACCCTCGGGAGGTTCTCCCTCTGGGTCCCCAGGACCTCTGACAGCTCCCTCAGCTCCGAGTCCATCCTGTGCATGTACTCGATCGCCGCCTCCCCTGCTACGAACTCGAGCCGCTCCACCCCGTCCTGGACCCGCTCCGCCTTGACGATCTTGATGAGCCCGACCTCACCGGTCGTCCTGCTGTGGGTCCCCCCGCAGGCCTCGATGTCCCACCCGCCGATGTTGACCACGCGCACGAGCTTCCCTGGGACGACCCCGCCCTGGTAGAGCCTGAAGCCGTACTTCTCCTCGGCCTCCTGCCTCGGCATGAAGGTGTTCGCCACCCTGAGGTTCTTCCTGACGACCTCGTTCGCAACGTCCTCGATCTTCTGGACCTCGGCGTCGGTGAGGTGCGCGAAGTGCGTGATGTCGATCCTGCCGTAGTCCTCTTCCTTGAAGGCCGAGTGCTGCCACACCCAGGGCCCGAGCACCTGGCGGGACGAGCCGTTCAGTATGTGGGTGGCGGTGTGGATCTGTGTGACCCTCCGCCTGCGCCTCTGGTCGATGCGGCACTCGACCTGGGCCCCCGCCTTCGGGGGCTTCCCTTCGACCCTGTGGATGACCACGTCGCCATACTTCTCCACGTCCAGGACCTTCGCCCCGCCGATGGTCCCCTTGTCCGGCTCCTGCCCGCCTCCCCTCGGGTAGAACACTGTCCTGTTGAGCACGACGTACTTCCCGTCGAAGACCTTGAGCACCTTCGCCCTGAAGTCGAACGGCGCCCCCTCCTCGTAGTACCAGAGCTTCGTGGCCGGGAGCTTCCGCGTGTCGAACTGGAGCCTGGGCTCTTCGACCTCCCTGGTCAGGTGCCTGGCCTGGACCTTCTCGTAGAACCCTTCAGGAGGGCTCACCCTGGCGCCTGCCTCGATGAGCTGCTCCGGGGTCACCCCGTCCGAGTCGTAGAGCCTCACGAGGTCGTCCGTCGTGAGCTCCTTCCCGTTGGCGGAGAGCGAAGAGACTATCTTCGAGACCCTCTCCGACGACGAAGCGAACCTGGACTCCTCGACCGCGAGGACGTCCTTCACGTCAGAGTGGTGCTCCTCGAGCTCAGGGTACATCCCCTTCAGCTGGGCGATGTGCCAGTCGATCAGGTCCGGGATCGCGAGCTTGAACCCGTAGTAGTTGACGAAGTTCCTGGTCCGTCGGAAGATCATCCTCAGGTTGTAGCCTCCCCCCGAGTTGCTCGGCAGCATGCCGTCGGCTATTGCGAAGAGGAGCGTCCTGCTGTGGTCGGCTATCGCGTACATCGCCTCCAGAGCGCCGAACTGCTTCGAGAGGCTCGACGCCTCCACGCCCAGGCTCTTCGCGATCTTGACCCTCGCGTCGTCGAGGTTCCTGTATTCGTCCAGGTTGATCTCCCCGGCGAGCGCAGAGTACCTCCGGAAGAGGCCCTCGTCGTACTCCAGCGCGTTCTCCTCCCTCATCCTCTTCAGGATGGGCGCGAAATAGGCGTCGTACGCCGTCGGCGTCCCCTGGCTGAGCCAGGTGAGGCGCTCGAGCCCTGCCCCCATGTCGACGACGCCTTCCTTCAGCGAGACGTACTTCTCAGGGCTCCCTTCGAAGGCAGTGAAGACCGCGTTCCCGGTCTCGAGCCCGCGGACGTTGTACTGCAGGGAGTAGCCGAAGGCGCCGTACCCCATCCAGACGTCCTCGTCGAAGGAGATCTCCTCCTTCGGGATGCCGAAGGTCTTCGTGAGGAGCTTGAAGTCGAGGTCTATGGTCCTGTCCTTCCAGTACCCCTCCCTGTTGGCGAGCGCCGTCTGGCCTATCATGCAGAAGGACGTCCCGTGCTTCCCGTTGACGCCCACTGTCGGCACGTCGTTGAACCTGAGGCACATCTGCGGGACGACGAGCGGGTTCGTGGGCAGGGAGAAGACGACCTTCCCGGCTTCCACCCTCTGGAAGTCGATTATCGAAGCGACCGTGAAGTAGAGGTCCGGGCGCCACCTGCTCACCACCGGGTATCGCTTCACTATGGCGTGGCCGTTCTTCGAGAAGAAGGACGCGACAGCCTTCCAGGTGTCGACGTAGCCGAACTTCTTCGAGGTAGGCGGGTCGCCGATGAAGCTGTAGGGGGAGCAGGGCTGGTCGTCGCACCTCTTCCTCTCAGGGTCCAGGGTCCAGAAGTGCTTCCCGCAGCTCTCGCATCTCTTCCGCACGAAACCCTCCCGTTTGAAGAGGTCGACGAGGTAGTAGCGCCTGTAGTCGGCTGAGAACTTCGCCCTCAGCGCCGCCTTCTTCTCATTCAAACTGGATTTTGTGAGTGCCGTTTCCTGCGATAGATAAACATGGAACGGGTTCTCTCGGTATCGTTTAAATACGGAACGAAGACCGCCTGCCTGCGAATTAACATGGAGTACGTTTACGCAGCCCTCCTGCTTCACAAGCTGGGGAAGCCGGTCAACGAAGAGAACCTGACGAGCGTCGTCAAGGCAACCGGCGCAGCCCCGGACGCCGTGAAGATCAAGGCCCTTGCTTCCGCACTCAGCGAGGTCAACATCGACGAGGCTCTGAAGAACGCGGCCACGATGGCTGCCGCTGCTCCGGCTGCGGCCGCCGCTGCTGCTCCAGGAGCGCCCGCTGCGAAGGCGGAAGAGAAGCCGAAGGAAGAGGAGAAGAAGGAAGAAGAGGCTCTACAGGGTCTCGCTTCGCTCTTCGGGTGAACTACCACTAGCATAGCGCTAGTGGCTTTTCGCTTCCTCGACTGAACTTGCTAATCCTCGTTCGGTGGACAAGCAGAGGCTCGGTCTCAGCGAGGGCCTGTACCAGACCCACAGCCAATATATTTCGTGCCGCATTCACGTCTCGATTAAGGACAAGGCCACAGAAGTGGCATCTGTGGGTCCTTTCACCCAAGTCCTTTGGGATCTCCCGCCCGCATCCAGAGCATTTCTGCGACGTTCCGCTTGGGTTGACCAGTATCGTACGCCCGCCGCGCCTTTCTGCCTTGTAAGCAGTCATTTGACGCAGTTTCCCCCAGGCAGAGTCCATTATTGCCGATGCTAGAGAGTGGTTGTGGACCATTCTTGTGACGGGAAGGTCCTCGAACACAATAAGTGAATTGTTTCTCGCTAGTTGATTCGATAACTTGTGAGCAAAGTCATCTCTTTGCCTTCGCACCTTTCTCCAAGCCCTTGCCAGTGCAATCTGCGCCTTCCGTCTTCGATGTGACCCAACCTGTGTGCGCGAGAGTTTCTTTTGTGCAGACCTGATTCGGGATCCAGCCTCTTCTGTGAATCTAGGATTGGCAACTGTTGTACCGTCGCTGAGGGCAATTACGCTTGAAACCCCAAGATCAATCCCAACCGCGTTCCCTGTCGATGTGGTCTTCCTCGCGGTTGGGGAGTCCCTCACGGTCAGAGCCACGTACCACTGGTCGATGTCTTTGATTATCGTGGCAGTCTTTGCCTCTCCGACAATCTCTCGGTGGAGGATGACCTTTACCCGTCCAATTCTGCCTAACTTGATATGGCATTCATCCAGCTTGAAGCTTTTGCCGTACTGAGGATAGGTGAATGAGTTGTATCTTCCGGTGCGCTTGAATCTTGGATGATTTGAGATACCCTTGAAGTATCGTTGAAAAGCCTTGTCGACTCTCAAGACCACGTCTTGCAGGATTTGTGAATGAACCTCTCGGAGGTACTTGTTGTCTTTCTTCAATTCGACGAGGTGCTTCTGTTGTTCGAAGTAACCGACCGGTTTGTCGATTCGCTCGGAGAGCATGGAGTTGTATAGTCTTCTGCATGTCTCAATCGTTCTGTCGAAGAGACGCTCTTGTTGGTTCGTCGGACATAGCCGAAACTTGTATGTCAGCATTCCTTGTGAAACAGCCTTCCCGACAATTTCCGGACGAAGAGGAGCAATTCTCGATTTAAGAATTGGGACACTTGAGTATGATTCCGGAGGGGGGTTGCGCGAAACTGTCAAGCCAGGCCAGACGTGGAGTTCTTCGGGATGGCGGATTCCGTCTGAGATAGCGCTCTCGGGAGTTTCTGTGCGCCGGTGGCCAAAGCATCATACGGACAAGTGGGGTTCACGGGGTGATTGAAGCGACTAGCCTTGAATGCCCGAGAAAGTGCGATTGTCGACTCCGTAAGCATCGGCAGGCTGGGAACGATTTCGGAGAATGGTTGGCCGCACGTCGTGCCGGTCGGTTACCTTTTCTTCCGGGGCGCCTTCTATGTGCCCACCAACCAAAGCGCCGTGAAGATGGACAACACTAGACGGGATTCCCGAGCCACTATTGTGATTGATGACGAAGAGATGGAACGCGGCGTTATGCTTGAATGCAAGGTGGACGTGCTTTCGACGACGGCGGCGGACAGATGGAGGAAGTCCATGCGCGAGAAGAAGGGGTGGAGGAATGATCAGGGCACGGCGGTGATCAGGTTGACGCCGATGAGAAAGGTCAGTTGGTTCCTGAAAGGGTAGCTATGCGGGAAGTCCCTTCTTCTTAGCCTCAGCTGTGAGCGCAGCTGCTTCGGCCTCGGCCTTCCCCAGGATCATCGGAGCGGTCTCCTTCGTCATGAACCCTGCCTCGACGGCGAGGCTCATCGCCTCCCTGTACGCCCTGGCGACTATCTCCGGCGCCGTCTCCTTGGTGACGTAGCCGATGACTATGGCGAGCCCCCTAGCAGACGCGTACGACTGCACGAGGTCCTGTCTGTACTTTTCGAGGTCTATCGCCACCAGGTCCCCGGCGTAGATGAGCCCGTTCTCGTAGGCCAGCGCGATCGTGAGCCCTGCGCGGATGGGCTTGATGTTCAGCTTCGAAAGCAGGCTCGCGAGCTTCGGCGTTATCACAACCCCGGTCTTCGCGGCGACCGAGTCCCTGTTGACCCAGATGCTCCCGCCTTCTATCTTGGTCTGTATCCCTGCCTCCCTGAACTCGCTCAGGACAGGCCCTGCGGGGAGGTTCGTGTTGCCTGCGGGGACGACTACGTCGTTGGGGGCCTTGTCGCCCGCCCTCGCCGCCAGGTAGACGTGGCTCTTGTCGAGCGTGAGGAAGAGCTTGAACGGGTCGTATGAGGAGAAGATCAGCGCGTTCTGGCCGGTCAGGTGGGAAAGGAGCTGGTCGGCGTTCTTGATCCCAGCCTTCTGGAGGCCCAGGATGGCGAGCTTGTTCTTGACCACGAAGACCTCGGCGTGGCCCCTGAGGGCCTTCCTCACGGCCATGAGCTGGCTTGCCCTTACCTTGGACAGGCTGGTGACTGCCAAGACCGGATACTTCTGGGCGAGGGCTGCGACCCTTTCGACCGTCTCGGCCTTCTTCGGGTTGTGCTTCTTCTGGACCTGGACAGTCTCGCTCATCTCAATCCACCGCCTGCTTCGCAGGCTTCCCCATCGTCGTCTTGACCATTATCGTCCTGATGTTCCTGTCGCCGTTCGGGAGCTTCTTCGAGACCGCGTTGACCACAGCCACTATGTTGTCTGCGAGCTCAGCCTCCGTGAGCTTGCTGTCCCCGACCTTCGCCATGACCCCGAGCGAGCCCCTGCTCCTGACCCTGACGGCGGTCCGCATCCTGTTGATCATAGCCTCGATGGGGGAGTTGGGGGGGACCGGGGACGGTATCTTCCCCTTGGGGCCGAGCGCCTGGCCGAGCACCTTGCCCACCCTCGGCATGAGCGCCGTGTCTGCGAGGAAGAAGTCGTACGAGCGCGCGAGCTTCTTGGCGTCCCTCTTGCTCCCGCCGTAGTTCTCGAGCTGGGAGGGGTCCATGACAAGGTTGGCCTTTGCGTTCTTCGCCCTGACAGCGAGGTCCCCGGAGCCGATGTACGCCACCCTAGCCTGCTTTGATGTGGGGTGCGGGAGGTAGACTATCTCGTTGATGTTGAGGTCGGTCTTCTTCGGGTCGACCTCCTTCAGGGTGATCATTACTTCTACTGACTGGGTGAACTTCCTCTCGGTAGCCTGCTCCTTCCCTTTCTTGGCCAGTTCGGCCAGCTGCTGGTTCGAGAGCATCTACCCTTCACGAATTCCTTGGCGAGCCTTGAAACACCGGATAAAAGCCTTCTGCCTTTTACTGGAACTTCGAGTCCCACTTTCCGGCGTCTATCTCTTTCATGAACTCCCTGGCGTCCTTCCCTTCGACCTTGACCCCCATGCTGACGCAGCTCCCGACCACCTCTTTCACCGCCGACCTGACGGTCGCGGCGTAGGAACCCGCCATCTTGTTCTTGGCTATGCTGACGACCTTGTCCATGGTCAGGTCGCCCGCAAGGTCGACGTTCGGCTTGGCCGACCCCTTCGGGATCCCTGACTCCTTTGCGATGAGCGCGGACGTGGTCGGGGTGCCCACGGAGATGACGAACTGCTTGGTCTCCTTGTCGACCCCGACCTTGACCGGGACCCTCATCCCCTTGAAGTCCGAGGTCTGCTTGTTGATCTCGTTCACTATGCCCAGGACGTTCACGCCGAGCGGGCCAAGAGCCGGACCGAGAGGGGGCCCCGCGCTCGCTTCCCCGCCAGTCACCAGGACGTTGATGATCTGTTTCTCACCCATCTTCTATCACTTCGGCTGCTCCGGCTTCGCCCTCTCGACGATCTTGACGTAGGTGGCGTCGATGGTTATGGGAAGAGCGAAGGCCGTGTCGAGGAGCGACACAGTGATCTCCTGCTTCTCCTTCTCGACCCTGCTGATCTTCGCCCTCATCGTCTTGAACGGGCCGGCCACGATCTCGACCGTGTCGCCCTCGTTGAGCTCGGCGACCATGGACTTCGTCACGAGGAACTTCTCGATGTCTGAGTACTGCATCATCCCCGGGATCTTGCTCCTGACGTGCTTGAAGCCCTGGATGCTCTCGTCGACCACCTGGCTGTTCGGCGCCTCGAAGAGGACGTACCCCTTCCAGGTGTCGAGCGCGAGGACGGAGTAGATGGGCTTGGTCTTCTGCATCGCCCTGTTGGCCACGAAGGTGGCCACCGTCTTCTCCTGACCTCCGGTGGTCTTGACGGGGAATATGGAGCTGTTTCTCTCTTGTTCGCTCATAATAGGTACGGCGAAAACTGCCCGATTTTGACTGGCCTAATAACCGTTGCCTCTCTCATCCGAAGAAGATGCTTCCGATGAGCTTGATGAGGAACCCTATCGCCCCGACGACAGCCACGCCTATTGCCACAAGCTTCAGGTAGAGGGTGAACTCGTCCCTGTCGCTCTTGTGGGCGAGCCTGAAGATGGCCGCCGAGGACCTGAGGAAGTCCCTGAAACCCATGGTCGAACCTGCCGCGCCCTTCCACCGCTTATATGTGTAGTGCAGGCCGTTTTCATGAAGGGGCCTCTCGCGGCCCCCCGACCGTTCTGAGCTCCTCCATTACAGGGGTCTTCGCCTCCCGCTTGAGGCCCTGGAACATGAAGTCGACCAGGAGCTTCCTCTCGGCCTCGGTGAACCAGGTCTTGAGCACTACGGCGATCAGCCAGGGCGGGTTGCGAGAGAGCCCCTCGAGGCCGCCGTAGACGCTGAGCAACCCCTCGGCTCTTCTGCGCAGTTCGGCAGGAAGGAACTTCACAAATCCGAACCTTCTGGCTTGGATGACGCGCTCGTGATATATCAGGTCCGGAAGACTCTTCCGTAAGATTCCTCGTGTGAGCAGCGGAGCAGAATCCACCGTTAATACGCCCTGCTCGTCGGGCGGGGCCGGATGAACCCACAGGGCGAGCCCGCGACCGTGCTGATAGCCTCTACGTCTAACGTCGCTTCGATGACGATCGCCACGGCCCTCGTCGAGAGCCTCGGGTTCGCCTCCACCGGGGTGAGCCTGCTGGGCAAGCCGGTCTACCAGAAGGGCTCCTTCCTGCTCGCGTTCTTCGACGGTTCGATCGTCTCGCCCCCCGACCTGGATCAGTTCTTCAACCCGCAGGCCTACATCTTCCTCTCCACCCACAGGGCGGAGTCGGGGATCCCCTCGCTCACAGCCCACACGACAGGCAACTTCTCGGTGGAGGCCGAGGTGGGAGGAAGAGGGAGGGAGCTCGGGCGGGCCGACCCGGCGCTCCTGAAGAACTACATGAGGGCGCTGGCGGCGAGGCGGAGCGAGGTCAAGGGGTACGAGATCACCATGGAGGCGACCCACCACGGGCCCACCTCCCTCCAGAAGCCTGTCATGTTCGTGGAGCTCGGCGCAGGCGAGAAGCAGTGGAAGGACAGGCATGCTGCGACCGTCGTAGCCGAGGCGCTCATGAAGAGCCTGACTGAGAAGGAGATCTGGAGCAAAATAGCAGTGGGGTTCGGTGGGACGCACTACCCCCAGAGGTTCACGGAGATGACCCTCGAGTCGGACGTAGCGTTCTCGTTCGTGGCCCCCAAGCACGCGCTGGAGCACATCGACGAGGCGATGTTCGGCCAGATGCTCCAGAGGACGAACGCGCCGGTCAGGTACGCGGCCGTCGACTGGAAGGGCCTTGGAAAGCACAAGCAGAGGATACTCGGGCTGGCGAGCCAGTTCGGGCTGGAAGTCCTCAGGGCATGAGGGACGCGTACTCCCTCTTTCCGAGCATCAGGAAGCAGAGGAGCGCCTTCTCGGTGTGGAGCCTGTTCTCGGCCTCGTCGAAGACGACCGACTGAGGCCCGTCGATGACGTCCGCGTCCACCTCCTCGCCCCTGTGGGCAGGGAGGCAGTGCTCGAAGACCGCGTCCTTCTTCGCCTTCGACATGAGCGCCTTAGTGACCCTGTACTTCGGCATGAAGGCCTTCAGGCGCGCCTCCTGCTCCTTCTCGAACCCCATCGAGACGAACGTATCCGTCATGACGCAGTCGGCGCCCGTGACCGCTTCGACCGGGTCGTTAACAGCGTGTATGCTCCCGCCGGTGGCCTCGGCCATCTTCGATGCGGCGCTGACCGTCCCGGCGTCGGGCTCGTAGCCCTTCGGGGTGGCGGCGACGAAGTGGATGCCAGTCAGGGCCGCGCCCACAGCCCAGGAGTTGCAGACGTTGTCCCCGTCCCCGACCCAACCCACCTTCAGCCCCTTCAGCCTCCCCTTGCGCTCCCCGAGGGTGAGGAGGTCTGCGAGGATCTGGACCGGGTGGTGGGCGTCGCTCAGCCCGTTGATGACCGGGACGGTTGCAGCCTTCGCGAGTCGCTCGAGGTCGCTGTGCCTGTTGACCCTGGCCATGATGCAGTGGACGTACCTGGAGAGGACGCGGGCAGTGTCCTCGACAGTCTCTCCGCGCCCGAGCTGGAGCTCGTTCGAGCTCAGGTTCATGGAGAACCCTCCGAGCTCGCTCACCGCGACCTGGAAGCTCACCCTGGTCCTGAGGCTCGGTTTTTCGAACACCAGTGCCACGTTCCTCCCCTCTAGGGCGTGCGACCCGAACCTGGCAGGGCGCTTCGCCTTCAGGCGGGCCGCCAGGCCGAGGACGGACTCCAGGTCTGCGGGGGTGAACTCTTCAAGCGTAAGGAAGTCCTTGCCTTTCAATCGCCTTTCCTCCGGCTCAGGGCGACGAGCTGGCGTATCGCCTCTTTCAACACTTCTATGCTGTCAAGGTAGTCCCTGACCTGCACCATCTCGCCGTCCGTGTGGCTGGTGCTGGAGAGCCCTGGCCCGTAGGTGACGCACTCTGCGCTGTTCGTGTGGGCGAAGGTGTTCATGTCGCCTGTCCCTGTCTTCCTGACGAGGCTGGGCTTCGCCTTCAGGCGGAGGAGTATCGCCCTCTGGAATGCCCGGACGAGGCTCGACCCAGTGTCAGCCTGGTAGGCTTCGGTCGGCTCCCCTGGCCTGACGTCGATCTGGACCCCTTCGTCCGTCTGGCCTGCGACGCGCTGGATCTCCGCCACCGCCCTGGACGAAGGCACGGAGGGAGGGAGCCTGAGGTCGAGCGTGGCTTCGCACAGGCTGGGGATGACGTTGTGGTACGAACCGGCCTTCACCAGCGTGGGGGAGACGGAGAGCGACCTGAAGTGGTCCCCCTGGACCTCGTTGGACCTCTCGTATGCCTTCAGCCTGGAGAGGAGCTGCGCGAACTCGTCGAAGGCGCTCCTCTGCGCCCACGGGGAGCCGGCGTGCCCCCCTGCCGTCCTGACCGTCACGTGGAGGCTGACCCGCCCCCTGTAGCCGACCGTTATCCTGTTCGCGCCGCTCGGCTCCCCGAAGACCGCGTAGTCGAACTCGCCCCCGCTCCTGATCAGCTCCTGTATGCCCGCCCCCTCCCCCTCCTCCTGCGTCGCGCCTGCGAAGGTCACCCTCACCCCTGAGTCGGCTGCCGCTGCCCCTGCAAGCAGCAGGGCGCAGAGGGGGGACTTCGCGTCCGCTGCGCCCCTGCCGTAGACCCTGTCCTCCTTCCGGACGACCGGGAGCTGCCCAGGGACCGTGTCCATGTGGCCGCAGAGGAGGAGCTTCGTGCTCCCGCTCCCGATCTCGCCGACAGCGTTGCCGGCCCTGTCGATGCGGACCTTGGAGTAACCCAGCTTGCTCATCTTCTCGGCGAGGAAGTCGGCGAGCTCCGACTCCTGGGTGGTCGGCGAGTAGATCCTCAGGGCGTCGAGCAGGACGTCGACTGGCCCTTCCGAGGCGCCTGTCATCTCTTCTGGACTGAAATCAGATAATCAATAACCATTCCGGGAATGTCGACCCCTGTCGCAGGGACCGTGTTCTTGAACTCGGTGGTGTTGTTGACCTCGTGCACCATCAGGCCGTCCCTCCCCTCCATCAGGTCGACGCCCACGAACTCGCCCCCGACCGCCTCGGCTGCGCGGATTGAAAGCTCGTCGAGCTCCGGGGTGACCTTGCACGCCTCAGCCCTTCCCCCACGGGCCGTGTTGGTCCTCCAGTCAGTCCCTGAGTATCTGTAGATCGCAGCGACGGTCCTGCCGCCTATGACGAAGGAGCGGATGTCCCTGGGAGGCCTCTTCACGAACTCCTGCAGGTAGTAGATCTGGTAGAGGGGGAACATGTGCTCCCTGTCCTCGATTATCGCCCTTGCCGCGTCGCCGTCCTTCATGAGGGCCGAGAGCCTCCCCCAGCTCCCGACGACAGGCTTGACGACAGCGGGGTATCCCAGCCTCTCCACAGAGCGGAGGGCGGAGTCCTCGGCCATGGCGAGGACAGTCTTCGGGGTGGGGATCCCGCGCCTGATCAGTGCGAGGGAGCCGAAGAGCTTGTTGCCGCAGACCCAAGCGCAATCGAAGGGGTTGACCACCCTGTGGCCTGCGGACTCCAGGGCCGCGGTCGAGTGGACGTTCCTGAAGTAGCTGACAGACCTCTGGAGGACCACCCTGTCGGCAAGAGGCAACTCGCCCGAGTTCAGGGTGATCGAGAGGTCCTTGGAGTCGACGAGGTTGACTGCGACCCCGCGCTTTTCAGCTGCGGCGACGATCGCCTTCTCTTCCCAGCGGATGGTGTCGTACAGCAGCGAGAATGACGGCGTCCGCTCACTCGCCCCAGTCCTCTTCCTCCAGCTCGGCCTGCCGGATGGTGAAGAGGCCGCCCGGCTGCTCTCTGACCAGCTCGAACGAGGTCCCGCACTCCTTGCACGAGACTATCTCGCCCTGGATGGCGTCGGCCGGGACAGCTACGGGAGCGTCGCACTCGATGCAGTTGATCGTCGTTCTCCTCCCGCTTCGACCATCCCCGAGGAACGGCTATAACGATATTCGGCCGAAATCAGCGAATTGTGCGGAGCACCATGGTGGTGTTCGTGCCTGTCACGCCTGCCGTCCGCCGTATCCCTTCGATTGTGGCGTTCACCTCGCCGATATTCGCACCTTTGACGACGACCGCTATGTCGAACTGCCCGGCGGTCTCGTAGACCGACTCTACCCCCCTGACGGCGCGGATCTTCTCGCTCACCTGCCTCGTCGGGACCGACGGGTCGACGGAGACCCAGGTTATGGCGCTGCTGACGTCCCTGTCGTCGACATCCACCGTGAACCTCCTTATCCTGCCGCTCTCCACCAGGTTGTCGATCCTCCTGCGCACTGCGGACTCTGAGAGCCCGAGTTTGGTGGCGATCTCAGTGTTCTTCGCCCGCGCGTCAGCCCTCAGGAGGCCGATCAGAAGGTCGTCCGTCCTGTCAGAGTCGCCTTGCTTCTTCTTCACCTATGACCCGCTCCAGCACCTCAAGACCCTTCGATATTTGGCTCTCCTCGACGACCAGCGAAGGGAGGAACCTGAAGGTTTCCCGCCCCGAGTAGGCGAAGATCACCCCCTGCTTCTCGGCTGACATCAGCTGCGAGAGGATGTCCACCCGGGTCTGCATGGCGAGCATGAGACCTAGGCCGCGCACCTCCTTGACCAGCCTGTGGCCCGAGGCGATCCTGGCGAGGCCGGCCTTCATCTTCTCCCCCTTCTCCTGCGCCTGCCTGGGGAGGTCATTCTGTTTGATGAAGTCTAGGACTGCGGACCCGGCAGCGCACGCGAGCGGGTTGCCTGCGAAGGTGCTGGTGTGCTCCCCTCCCTTCAGGCTTGCCGCGACATCGTCCGTGGCGACAGCTGCCCCGACGGGGATTCCTCCGCCGAGCCCCTTCGACACAGTCATGATGTCAGGGACGACACCGAAGTGCTCGGACGCCCACATCTTCCCAGTCCTTCCCAGCCCGCTCTGGATCTCGTCGAGGATCAGGAGGGCCCCGCGCCTGTCGCAGACCTCCCTCACCTGCCTGAAGTAGTCCGGCGGGGGGACGATGATCCCGCTCTCACCCTGGACAGGCTCCGCGATTACTGCGGCAGTATCCGCGTCGACGAGCTGCTCGAGCGAGGCCGGGTTTCCGTATTCTGCAAAATCGAACCCCTCGAGGAGCGGGCCGAACGGGTCCCTGTACTTCTTGCTCCAGGTCGCGGACAGGGAGCCGTAGGTCTTGCCGTGGAAGGCGCCCTTCATCGATACGATCTTCTTCCTCGAGGTGTGGCGCCTGGCCAGCTTGATCGCAGCCTCTACCGACTCGGTCCCGCTGTTGGTGAGGAGGGCCTTGCCGAGCCCCTTCGGGGCTGCCCTGACCAGCCGTTCCATGAAGCCTGCGCGGACGTCGTTGTAGAAGGTGCCGTGGAGGGTGATCAGCCTGTCCGCCTGCTCCTTGATCGCGCTGACCACGAAGTCGTTACAGTGGCCGACCAGGGCCACGCCGATCCCGGTCATGAAGTCGATGTACTCCTTCCCGTCTGCGTCCCAGACGAGGGAGCCTTTCCCCCTGACTATCGTGAGCGGGAGCTTCTTGAACGCCGGGGCGCCGAACCGCCCCTCGAGCTCCTCTGCGCTGCTCATTGGCTGGTGATCACCGTGCACCCGTCGTGGGCGAGGGCGTTGGTCAGCGGGCCGCTCCTGGTCCCGGAGCAGATCACCGCCTCCCTCACGCCGCCTTCGACTGCCTCGACCGCTGCCATCACCTTCTTCTGCATACCGAACCCGATCTTCGGGAGCTTCGAGGAGGCCTCCGAGGGGGTGAGGCGGGGGACGAGGCTCTCGTCGAGCATCAGGCCGTCGACGTTCGTTAGGAAGACTACTGCGTCGGCTTTCACGCTAGTCGCGACGGAGGACGCGGTCCTGTCCCCGTCGACGTTGAGGGGCTCGGAGTTCTCCCCTGCGGCGACGGGTGAGACCACAGGCACGTACCCCTGCGAGAGGAGCGATTCCAGCAGGGCGGTGTTGACCCCCGTCACCTTGCCGGTGTAGCCGCCTTCGATGGCCACCTTCCTCCCCCTGTCGTCCACGATCACCAGCTTCGTCTTCCTCCTGCCCTGGAGGAGCATGCCGTCCGCGCCTGCCAGCGAGATGCTCTGCATCCCAGCGGCGTTCAGGGCAGACACCAGCCTCTTCGCAAGCAGCCCGCTCATGACCATCTGGTAGATCTCGGCGGTCTCCCTGTCAGTGTACCTGCTGCGGATCCCTTCCGGGGAGACGACGAACCTCTGCTCCTTGCCGAGGCGGGTGGCGTACTGCGTCACTACGTCCCCTCCGCCGTGCACTATGACCACCTGATTGGAGGGCGCGAGCGCCTTCACGTCCTCGACCAGCGCCTCTGGGACCCCTTCTTTCATGAGGCTCCCTCCGATCTTGACGACAATCCTCATGCTGCTACACCGGGTGGAGGGGCGCCATCGCAAGCCCCGTCTTTTCGTCGAATCCCAGCATGAGGTTCATCGACTGGATGGCGTTCCCTGCCGCCCCCTTGACCAGGTTGTCCGTCGCCGAGAGGGCGACCAGGCGGCCTGTCCTCTCCTCTATCTCGAAGCCGACGTCGCAGAAGTTGGAGCCTATGACGAGCTTCGGGTCTGGGAGCCTGAACGGCCCATTCTTGTCCCTGACGAGGCGGACGAAGTAGCTGCCAGTGTACATCGAGCGATACGCCTTCCAGACGTCGATGGGCTTTACAGCGCCGGCAGTGAAGACGTGAGAGGTGACGAGTATCCCCCTGACCATGTTGACGGCGTGGGCTGACATAGAGACCTTCACCTTCTCCCCAGCCATCGCCTCGAGGACCTGCTCGACCTCCGCCGAGTGCCTGTGGCCCGCGGGCTTGTACGGCCTCACGACGTTGAACCTCTCTGAGAAGTGGGTCGCGAGGGAGGGCTTCCCCCCTGCCCCCGATGACCCGACCTTCGCGTCTACGATGATGTGGTCCCTGTCTATCCCGAGCGACTTCTCCTTGAGGAGCGGAGCCAGGGCCAGGATCGCCGTGATCGCCATGCACCCGGGGGATGAGACGAGCGTCGCTCCCTTCACTTTTTCCCTGTTGATCTCAGGTATGGAGTAGACGAACTTCTCGAGCAGGTCGGCCCTTGGATGGTCGTAGCCGTACCAGTTCGGATACTGCCCCCTGTCGCTCAGCCGGAAGTCGGCGCTCAGGTCGACGACCCTGAGCCCTGCGTCAGCGATCTGAGGGACTATCTTCACAGACTCGCCGTGCGGAAGGGCTGCGAACACCAGGTCCGAGCCCGCGATGACCTTCGAAGCGTCGTTCGGGGAGAACTGCAGCTCCGTCATCCCGCGGAGGTTCGGGTGGACCCTGAAGACGTACTCCCCTGCGTATCTCCTGGAGGACGCGGCCGTGACTTCGACCTCTGGGTGCTGGAGCAGGAGGCGGAGGAGCTCCCCTCCTATGTAACCGGATGCGCCCAGGATCCCTATGCGGACCATTCTATCTCCTCGCTGTCTGGGCGACGTACCTGATCAGCTGGGCCGGGATGTCCGTGTCCACGGCCGACTGCGCGCCCTTGAACTCCACTGTGTTGTTGACCTCGTGGACCATGTACCCCGAGTCCGGCTCCATGGCGTCCACCCCCAGGATGCCGCCGCCGACCGCCTTCGCAGCCCTGAGGATGATCTCTTTCAGCTCGCCGTCCGGCTTGAACGCCTTCGAGACCGCGCCCCTGGCCACGTTCGTCCTCCACTCACCGCGCGGGGCTACCCTGTGGACGCACGCCACGATGCTGTCACCGGCCACTATCGCCCTGACGTCCCTCGGGGGCCTCCGGATGTACTCCTGCATGTAGTACATGTGCTGCTCCTGCGGGTTGGCAAGTTCCTCCTTGAACTCGATGAGGGACTGGAGCGTGGCCCTGTCCCGCACCACGGTGACCATCCTCCCCCAGCTCCCGGTGAAGGGCTTCATGACGAGAGGGAAGCCGAGCTTCTCCGCCGCCTCCTCCGCGCCCTCGGAGGTCAGAGCCAGCAGTGTGCGCGGGGTCGGGATCCCGGCCTTCGCAAGCGCTATGCTGGTGGCGAGCTTGTTGCTGCAGGTCTCGGCGACCGCGGAGGCGTTGATGACGTTCAGACCTGCCCCCTCGAGCGCCTGGGTGAGGAGCGAGGACCTGTAGTGGCTGATGCACCGCTGGAGGACCGCGTCGCCGAACTCCGGGCGCTCCTTCGCGAGGTCGAAGACGAGCCCCTTCGCGTCGACCAGAGAGGACTCTAGCCCCGCGGACTCGGCCGCGTCGCTGAGGGCCTTCTCCTCCCACCTGAGCCTGTCGAACGTGATGCTCAGCTTCACTATTCTCCCCAGTCCTCTCCGACCTGCTCGGCTGGCTTCAGGAGCACGCTCCCGTTCCCGATCTCTGCGACCTCGTACTCGGTCGAGCAGTCCTTGCACGACACTATCTCCCCGACGATCGCGTCGCCTGGGACGCTCAGGCCAGCTCCGCATTCCTTGCAGTTTGTGTTCAACCCTTCGATTTCACCTCCCGGGCAATGCCCGATGCGGTTGCGTTCAGCTTCCGCTCAGACGCCCTCAGGGACGACTTCATCGCCGAGAGCGCCGATTTGGTGAGCCCGAGTTCCTTTTCGCGGGCCTTCGTCCCCCCGGCTATGAATCTGGGGTTGCTCCCGCCTTCCGTGGCTATCGTTCCGAGGAAGCGCTCAGGGCTGAGGATTTCCTTCGCGACCGCCGCATCTATCGTGACGCGCTTCCCGAACTTGGCTGAAACGATCGGCATCTTTGACGCCGCGACATCCCATAGCGGCTTCCCTGTCTCGACCGAAGTCCGGACCAGCTGGCCGACGATGGCGTGCGCCTGCCTGAAGGAGATGCTGTGCTCCTTCACGAGGTGGTTCGCAAGCGCGACTGCGGTTGAGTTGTCGTTCTCGATAGAGCTCCGGAGGGCGCTGGCTTTGACGGAGGCAGTCGCGACCATCCCTGCGAGGACGCCCAGCGAGTCGGAGGTGTCGTCGAGGGCCCGCCAGAGCTGCGGCGTGACCTCCTGAAGGTCCAGGTTGTAGGAGTAGGGGAGCGCCTTCAGTATCGCGCACGCGGCCATGAGGTCCCCCATGACCGACCCTGCCTTCGCGCGGACCATCTCCGCTGAGACCGCGTTCTTCTTCTGTGGCATTATGCTGCTGGAAGCGGCGTAGGCGTCGTCGAGCTCCAAGAACCCGAACTCGGAAGAGCTCCAGAGGATCAGCTCCTCGGCCAGCCTGCTCGCGTCCAGCATGATCATTGTCGCGCAGGAGAGCGCCTCCACAGCCGCGTCCCTGGAAGACACTGCGTCCATGGCGTTGCGCACGGTCCCGGCGAACCCTAGAGACTCCGCGACCGCTTCCCTGTCGAGCTTCACGGGCGTCCCGGCCATGGCGGCTGCGCCCATCGGGGACACGTTGACCCTCGCGTACAGCTGGATGACTCTCTCGGCGTCCCGCTGGAAGGCGTCGAAGTGAGCAGTGAAGTGGTGCGCCAGTGTGACAGGCTGGGCCCTCTGGAGGTGCGTGTACCCTGGGAGGAGCGCTGTTCCGTGGGTGCGGACGAGCCCGAGGGTCGACCGCTGGACGCCTGCGATTCCCGCGAGGACGTCGAGGAGCCGCTCCCTCAGCTCCATCCTGATGGCGGTCGCTACCTGGTCGTTCCTGCTCTTCCCGTAGTTCAGGAAGCCGGCCGTCTCCACCCCGAGCGCGTCGACCGCCTGCTGCTCGAGCTGCTGGTGGAAGTCCTCTGCCCTGGCGTCTGGGGAGACCGAGGGCGAGGCCGCGAGGAGGAACTTGATGACCTTCCCTCCGGTGCCCCTGTCGACTTCGCCGGCCTTCACGAGCGCCGCCATGTGGGCCGTGTTCACCGCGATGACATGGCGGGCGATGCGCCCGTCGGCTGCCATCGAAGAGGTGAACGCGAGGGCCCTTTCACTCGGCTGCCTTAGCCTTGGTCCTCGGATGTCCAATCTCCTGTTTTTCCTCAACTCTAGAGTTCAGGCTGGCTGCGACCCTCGACTGCAGCCCCCAAAGCTCGATGAAGCCTACCGCGCTCATCTGGTCGAACTTCGAGCCGCGCCCGTAGGTGGCGAGCCCGAGGTCGTAGATCGAGTACTCCGACGCCCTGCCGACGACGCGCATGGAGCCCTTGTAGAGCTTCAGCCTGACCGAGCCCGT
>DAIDAO010000034.1 GCA_027310575.1 bacterium
CTTTCTATGGGGAGGCTCGCGAGCTTCCTCCCTAGGGCCAGCTCCAGCGCCCTCGTGGCTGCGGGAGGGACCCCTATCGTCGGGCTCTCGCCCACCCCCTTCGCCCCGTGCGCGAGCGGGGACGCGTGCGTGGCGGTCATCACGACGAACCTGGGCATCTCGGTGGAGTGGGGCACCCCAGAGTCGGCCAAGGTCGCTGTGAGGAGCTGGCCGTCTTCGCTGTAGAGCGCCCTCTCGTACAGGACCTCCCCCACAGCCTGGGCGAAGCCGCCCGTGATCTGGCTCTCCACCATCGCGGGGTTCAGCACCCTGCCGACGTCGTAGTACGAAGCAATCTCGTCGATCGCTGCCTTCCCGGACCTGACACCGGCGGACACGAGGTTCGCGCCGAAGGAGTTCAGGGACTCTTTGGGCTTGAAGAAGACCTCGGCCTCGTACTCCCCCCGCAGGAGGCGGGCCGCGGAGTACGCCCTGCGCAGCTTCTTCTTCGCCCTCGCCTTCAGCTTCCTGCTCGCCTCGATGGCGGCGCCGCCCCCGACCATCGCCGTCCTGCTCCCCCAGCTCCCGACCCCGTCTGAGAGCGCGCCTGTGTCCCCGAGCTGGAAGTCTATCAGGTCCTCGCGCACGCCGAGCTCCCTGCTCACGAGGCTCCTGACGAAGACGTCGTGCCCCTGCCCGTGAGAGCTTCCGCCGAGCCAGACCTTCACCCTCCCTCCCCGGACAGCGACCTTCGCAGACTCACCGTCGGAGGAGGCGGGGATCAGCACGAAGCAGGAGAATCCGAGCCTCTCCTTCTTCCTCCTTCCTGCGTACCTGAACGCCTTCAGGGCTTCCTTCAGGAACGGCCTGGACGGGCCAATCTTGAGCCCGGTCGGGGACTTTACCGGCTTCGACGACGCGTTCCTCAGCCTCACCTCGGCCTGGTCGATGCCGGTCTCGTCTGCGAGCCTGTCCATTATCCTCTCCATGAAGTAGGCTGCCTCCGGGCGGCCAGCCCCGCGGTAGGGACCGGTCATCACCTTGTTGGTCAGCACGGCCCTCGCTGTGATGAACGCTCTGGGGACGGAGTACGGGCCAGTGAGCTGGAAGCCGACCCACCTCGGCATCCAGTCTCCCCCCATCGGGTAGGCGCCTGCGTCCACCAGGATGTCGGCCTTCAGCCCCATCAGCTTCCCGCTCCTCTCCGCGAAGAGCTTCATCTTCGCGCGGCTGCCGCGCCCCTGGTTCGTGGCCATCAGGTGCTCGTACCTGCTCTCCACCCACTTCACCGGCCGTCTGAGCTTCATGGCTGCGTAGGCTGCGACGACGTACTCGGGGTAGATGCCCCCCTTCGAGCCGAAGGCCCCGCCCGTGTCCATCTGAATCACCCTCACCGCGTCCTTCTTCAGGCCGAGCGACTCGGAGAAGCCCTCCTTCCATGAGAAGACGGACTGGGTCGACCCGTAGACGGTGAGGACCGAACCGTCGTAGACCGCGACCGCGCCCCTTGGTTCGAGGGGGTTGGGGGTGACCCGTGACATCGCGAATGTGTCTTCGACCTCCACCGGGGCTTTCAGCTTGAACTCCTTCCCGAGGACGCTCTCTTTCACCAGGTTGTCCTTGGTAGAAGGGTGGATGGGCTCCGACTCGAGGGACCTCTCCGGGTCCATGACCGGCTTCAGCGGCTCGTACTGCACGTCGACCTCCTCGGCCCTGTCCTCGGCTTCGTACCTGTCGCCGCCGAGGACCGCAGCTACAGGCTGGCCCACGTAGTTGACGTACTCGGTCGCGAGGGCCGGGAAGCTGATCGCCCCCTTCCCCCCCGCGTCTTCACCGACGGCGGCCATGTCCGCCTTGAGCTCATGGCCGTTTATCCCGCCGCTGACCGAGAGGACCCTGGCCCTGGCGTAGGGGCTCCTGACGAAGTGGAGGTGCAGCATCCCCTCCATCCTGATGTCGTCGACGTACCTCCCCCTGCCGAGGACGTAGCGCGTCTCCTGGTCGTCTTCGGCCTGCGATTCAGTGGCGGTCAAGAGAATGCCTCCTCTACCGTCTCCTCAGAGATAAGGGTTCATCAGGCAGGATGGAAAATCGTCGATCTGCACCGTCTGTCGCCGGGAAAATGACGTCCAAATCCTTATGAAAATCACGCGGGGCGAGCCGCCTCCGAGCTTGGCGAACATACCTGACGAACTCGGCCAGGCCAGGCGGGCCCGCATACTCTTCGCCGTGTCGATCGTGGGGCTCGCCCTCTACGTAGTCCTCGACGCGGTCGCACAGTCCCTCCCACCGCACTACAGCCCGATCAGTCAGGCCGAGGGCGACCTCGCCGTCGGGCCCTACGGCTACGTGATGACCCTGAACTTCATCAACAGGGGCATCTTCTCCCTTAGCTTCCTGCTCGCGCTCGCACTCACAGCGAACAGCGCGGACGTGATGAGCGTGCGTTTCAGGCGCGGAGCGTACCTCTTCGCCTTTTGGTCTGTGGGGGCGCTCCTTCTGGCGGCCTTCCCTGCGGACGTCGCTCCGGCGCCGGTCACCTGGCAGGGGGTCGTCCACCTGGCGGCCGGGACACTCGCGTTCTTCGGAGGCGCGGCGGGCGCCCTCTATATCTCCCTTGGGATGGCCAGGAACAGGCCGCTGGCGAGGGTGAGAGGGACGGCCCTGACCCTCGCCTCCATCTCGGCGGTGCTGCTCGCGGTTGAGCTCGTGATGTCTGTGGTTCCTGGGGTCTACGCAGACTACGGCGGGCTGCTGGAGCGGCTCTTCCTGGCGTCGATGTTTCTCTGGATCGGGGCCGTGTCGTTCGTCATGCTGTTCGAGCCGAGCGGGCCCGTGGGGCCGGCCGAGTTGCGGCCTGGCGCTTCGTCCCTGCGCTAGGAGACCCACTCAAACGCTTTGAAGCCCGGTCGGCCGGCTCGGCCCCATGAAGGAAGCTTGAGGTCCGGCGTCCCCACCATCCTGCTCGCCGGGGTCCTGTTCGGGACCATACCGGTGTTCTCCACCCCGCTCGCTTCGTCTGGGGTCGGCGCGGAAGCCCAGGTGGCCTGGCGCCTGCTCGCGGGGACGCCCATACTGGTCGTCTCGGCCCTGCTGCTCAAGCAGGGCGGCTTCGGCGAGGTCAGCCGCAGAGACCTGGCAGACTTCGCGGGGACCTCCTGCTTCCTGCTTGCGATGTTCCTGTCATACATCGGATCCCTCTCTCTCGGGACGCCCGCGGCCACGGCAGTGCTGCTGCTTTACTGCCAACCCGTGTTCACCGTCATCCTGTCCCGTGCGTTTTCGCGGGCTAGGCTCCTGGCAGTCGCGCTCGGCGTCGCTGGCCTGCTGGTGGTCCTGAACCCTCAGCAGCTCGAGCTGGGGCTGGGACCAGCGCTGGCGCTCCTGTCCGGGATCCTCTACGCGGTGTACCTGGTATTCAGCGGAGGGCTGGAGAGGAAGAAGAAGTTCAGCGCGCTGACGATAACCGCACTATCCTTCTCCGGGGCTGCCGTGCTCCTCGCGGCGGGCCTTTTGGTCCAGGCCTCCTTCTTCGATGCTCCCGTCTTCACGTCGATAGCCTCGCTGGACGTTTCGCAGCTCGGCCTCGTGCTCGGGCTGGTCCTCTCCGGCACGGTCTTCCCCTATCTCCTGATCAACTCTGGGCTGCGGCGGATGGCCGTCCCCGACGCTGGTATCACGCTGCTGATCGAGCCGCTCACTGCATCTGCCCTCGGCATCTTCCTGCTGGGCCAGGGCCTGTCGGCCGGCCAGGTGGTCGGCGGCGCACTCATAGCGGCAAGCATC
>DAIDAO010000039.1 GCA_027310575.1 bacterium
TCCGACGGCATGTCCCGCTGCGCGCCTCCACCGTAATTACAGTTTGCGGGAACCCTTAAACTGGAACCCGCCCCGCTGCAGGGCGTGCCGAGGAGGAGCCAGCTTTACGTCCCTGGCAACAACGAAAGGATGATCGCAAAGGCCGCGGCGCTCGACGCCGATTCTGTCATACTGGACCTGGAGGACGCGGTCCCCGCAGGCGAGAAGGCGACGGCCAGGGCGCTGGTGGCGAGGCTGTCGAAGGAGCTCGACTGGGGGAAGAAGGAACTGTGCGTCAGGATCAACGCCGTGGGCGCAGCGGAGCACGGCGCCGACGTCTCGGCTGTCAGGAGGATCGACCGAATCGATTCGGTCCTCATACCAAAGGCGGAACGGGACTGCTCTCCGGTGGCGAAGAAGTCCGGCAAGCCGCTCATCCCGATCGTCGAGACAGCGCGGGGCCTCATGACGCTCGGGGAGGTGGCCAGCTCCAAGGGGGTGGTGGCGCTGACCTATGGCGCTGGCGACTACGCGACCTCGGTCGGCGGGTCAGTGGACGCGTATCTGGGGAACGCGACTGTCAAGACGCTCATAGTTGCTGCCGCAGCAGCGAACGGGGTGGACGCTGTGGACAACGTCTTCTTCGACCTGCAGGACCTCGCCGGATTCAGGGCCGAGGCGCTCGCCGCCCGCTCCCTCGGTTTCGTCGGGAAGCAGGTGGTGCACCCGTCTCAGATCCCTGTCGCCAACGAGGTCTTCTCCCCGTCCGAAAAGGAGCTCGAATGGGCGGCGACGGTGGTCCGCGAGGTCGAGAAGGCCGGCGCCCAGAAGCGCGGCGCGATCAGGGTCGACGACAGGCTGGTCGACGCGGTCCACTACAGGCTCGCGAAGAGGATACTCGAAAGGAAGCCCTGAGGCTAGCGCGGCTTCAGAACGACCGGGGGAGCCCTAGCACGTGCTCCCCGATGTAGCTCAGGACCAAGTTGTTCGATATCGGCGCGACCCTGTAAAGCCTGGTCTCCCTGAACTTTCGCTCTATGTGGTTGGCGACCGCGAGCCCCGAGCCGCCGTACACGTCCATGGCTACGTTGGCCGCCTGCCAGGAGCACTCGGAAGCCAGGTACTTCGAGGCGTTCGCGTACTCCCCCACCGACCTGTCGTCGCCCCCCGAGTCGAACAGCTCTGCCGCAGCCCTCCTGACCCTGTCCGCAGCGAGCAGCTTGGCGTACACCTCCGCGATCGGGAACTGGACGCCCTGGTTGCTCCCGATGGGCCTTCCGAAGACCACCCTCTGCTTCGCGTACTCCACGCTCTTCTCCACGAACCACCTCGTGTCGCCTATGCACTCCGCTGACAGGAGGATCCTCTCGGGGTTGAGAACGCTCAGGAGGTACCTGAACCCCTTCCCCTCCTCCCCGATCATGCTCGAAGCCGGGACCTTCAGCTCGTCGATGAAGAGCTCGTACGTCTGGCTGTTGAACATCATTTCGAGCCTGTGGAACTCCACCCTCTCAACCTTGTCCAGCGGGACGAGGAACAGGCTGATCCCCTCCGTCTTCTTCTCGACCTTCTCGTACGGCGTGGTCCTGGCCACGAGTACCATCAGGTCTGAGTTCTCGACCCTGGAGATGAACACCTTGTGCCCCTTCACCACGTACGAGTCTCCCTCCCTCTCGGCGCTGGTCCGGATTCTGGTCGACTCCGAGCCCGACTCCGGCTCGGTCAGCGCCAGTGACTGCAGCCTCAGCTCCCCCGCCGCGATCTTCGGGAGGTACTTCTCCTTCATGTCCTTCGAAGCGAACTTCGAAAGGGCGAAGAGCAGGTAGTACTGGCCGTGGAATGGCTGGCAGTTCCCGCCCCTGGCGTTGATCTCCTCGAGGATTAGGGAAGCGTCGAGGACCCCCAGTCCGGGACCGCCGTACTCCTTCGACACTGGGACAGCGGCCAGCCCCTGGCGCTCCATGGCGTCGACGAACTCGTCGGGGTACGCGCCGTCCCTGTCTAGCTTCCCCCAGTAAGCCTCGTCGTACTTCTCCATCAGGCTGTCCACAGAACCGAGCATGAGCTTCTGCTCGTCGGTGAGGCTCCGCCTGCCGGGCTCGATACGACCCAAGTGCGATGATTCACCCACTTTCCTATTTAGAGTTCGGCCCCCGGTTCCAGCGCCTGCCCATGACCAGTAGGTGGGCCCCCACAGCGAGGCTCACTGCCGCGGACAGGACGAAGCCTGGGAGGTAGCCGGCTGAAGAGGACACCTGGGTCCCCTCGAAGACTGGGCCTATGAAGGCGCCCACGCCGAAGCTCGTCAGGAGGGTGCCGAATATTGTCCCGTATAGGTCCAGCCCGTAGTACTTCCTCACCAGCAGCGCGAACTCGGGGATGTACGTCCCGTACCCTACGCCGAAGATCACTGACAGTATCCCTATCGTGACTGGGTCGCTGGCGAAGAAGAGCGCAGCAGCGGACGCCCCCTGGAGCACGAACCCTATCGCAGCCATGGTCTCCTCGCTGACCCTCCGTGCGCCCGTCGTCAGCCTCCCGGCGATACTCCCGACCCCGATCATTGAGAGTGCGAGCGCGCCCACTCCGACCCCTAGGCCCCTGCTTTCTATGAGCGGCGGGAGGAAGATCGTTACCAGAGACCTCGAGAACGCGTTGCCCCCCGCGTAGTAGGCGTAGAGGTACCCGAACCTCCTCGTCTTCAGCCCGCCCAGCGCCTCCCTCAGGTCGAACTTCGAAGCCACCCTGCTGTCCTTCGACGTCTGGTATGCGAGGGCGGTGAACACGACGATGGTCAGACCCACGACGAAGAAGGCGGACTGCAGCCCCCACACTGCGATAATGTACGCTTCCAGCGGGGAGTAGAACAGCAGGCCTGCGGCAGTGCCAGCGCTGACGAGCCCGGTCACCTTCTTGACGCTGTCGCGGTCGAATGTGTCGAACACGACATAGGACGTCGGCATCCACATCGACCCAGCCCCGAGCCCCCCGACCACGCCATAGGTCACCACCAGGAGCGGGTAGGAGTTCGCCAGAGACGACAGGACGAACCCTGCCCCCATCAGCGAGCCGCCTAGGAGGATGGTCTTCCCAGGCCCCCTCCTGTTCATGAAGAGCCCCAGCAGCAGCGAAGAGAAGGAGAAGAGGACAGCGAAGACGCCGAAGACGAGCGCTGTGCTCGACGCGGGCAGGTTGTATTCGGACGCCACCCTGCTGAAGAAGACGCCGTACGAGAGGAACGCAGCGAGGCAGGAGTTGTAGAGGAAGAGGGTGAACGCCCGGTAGCCAGGCCCCAATGAGGCTCACTCGATGGAGAAGTACGCCTTCTTCAGCTCTTCCCTGTCCATGAGCTGCGAGGGGGGCCCTTCGTTCACCACCCTCCCTTCCTGCAGGACGTAGGCGTAGTCCGCTATGTTCAGCGCCTGGAAGGCGTTCTGCTCCACCAGAAGGACCGACAGCCCTCTCTTCTTGAGCTCCACGATCTTCTCGAATATCTCCCCGATCAGCTTCGGCGCGAGCCCCAGGGAAGGCTCGTCGAGCACGACCAGCGACGGCTTGGCCATGAGGGCCCTCCCGATGCCCACCATCTGCTGCTCCCCTCCGCTCAGCCTCCCGACCCTGACCTCCGCCCTCTCCCTGAGCCTTGGGAACATGCCGTAGACGTCCTGGAGAGTCTCGTCGACCGAATCCCTCGCCCTCTTCGAGTACGCTCCCAGCCTGAGGTTCGTCTCAGTCGACAGCCTAGGGAAGAGTCTCCTCCCCTCGGGGCAGGAGGCCATCCCCCTCTCGACCCGCTCGAACGCGTGGAGCCTGGTGACGTCCTCGCCCCCGAACATTATCGAGCCGCTCCACGCCCTGATGAGACCGTTGACCGTTTTGAGAGTCGTCGTCTTCCCCGCTCCGTTGGGCCCCACCATCACAGTGATGGTGCCGTCCCCGCACTTCAGCGAGACGCCCCTCAGCACCTGCGTCTCCCCGTAGCCAGAGTCCACGTCCCTCAGTTCAAGTGCCAACGCCCTTGCTCCCCAGATACGCCTGCACCACCCTTTCGTCGTGGACGATCTGATCCGGGCTCCCGGCCGCGATCACCCGCCCTTCCTCGAGGACCACGACGCCCTCGGAGACGTTCAGCACGGCCCTCATCACGTGCTCCACCACGAGCGCTGAGAAGCGGAGCTCTTCGTGCATCTTCCTGAAGAGCGCGATCGAGTCCCTGAGCTCCTCAGACGAGAGCCCTGCGAACACCTCGTCGAGCAGCAGTACCTTGGCCCCCGTGGCTATGGCCTTCGCGAGCTCGAGCCTCTTCTTTTCCTGGGCCGTGAGGCTCCCGGCTGCGAGGTCGCTCCTGTCCCCCATCCCCACGATAGCCAACGTCCGGTCGGCCTCCTCGAGCGCGGGGCCCACGGACCGGAGCCTCCTCCCATAGAGGGCGGCGACCGCGACGTTCTCCCTGACGCTCATGCTTGCGAACGGCTTCGGTATCTGGTACGTCTTCGCCACTCCAAGCTTTACAATCGCGTCCGGCCGCATCCCACTAATCGCCCTCCCGCCGAGCTTGACCGTCCCGGACGTCGGCTTCTGGACTCCTGCGATGACGTTGAGCAGCGTCGACTTGCCCGAGCCGTTCGGCCCGATTAGCCCGAGGACCTCGGACTCTCCGAGGCTGAGCGAAACGCCCCTGAGCGCTTGGACCCCCCCGAAGCTCTTGCTGAGGTTCGACACCTCGACTGCCGGCATCTACTCGATCACCGGCTTCAGGCTTGGATACTTCCGCCTGATGATCCCGACGATCCCGTCGGGGACGAACAGGGCTATCACGATGACCGCAGCTCCCACGACCAGGAACTGCCCTCCCTGAAGCCTGGGGTAGGTCAGGAGCTCGTAGTACAGGAGGTAGACTATGCTCGCGCCGAGCAGCGGCCCGGTCGAGGTTCCCATCCCCCCGATGAGGATCATCGCGAGCATCTGCAGGGAGAATGTCAGATCGAAGGCGGAAGACGCGTTGACCCCGAAGGTCGACCACGCGAACACGGCCCCGGCTGCTCCGGCGAAAAGACCCGACAGCATGTAGACGTAGAGCTTCAGCTTCATTGGGTTGACCCCGGCCGCAGCTGCCGCATCCTCCTCGTCCTTGATGGCCCTGATGCCCAGGCCCACCTTCCCCCTGTTGACGAAGAACGTCAGGACGATCTCGGCCACGACTATCCCCCAGATCGCGAAGAAGACTGTGAGGGGCTGGAACGGGATGTAGAAGATCAGCTCCCCCCCTGGGCCGAACTGCGGGAACTGGAGCACCAAGTTGTAGCCCGCGAGCGCCAGTACCAGGCTCGCTATTGCGAAGTACACGCCCCTGAACCTGAGAGTCACAGCCCCTATGCCGAGGGCGAATAGGCCGCCGAGGAGCGCCCCGAGGGCTATGCCCTCGAACGGGCTCGTGCTGTAGGTGCTGACGAGGACCGCGAGGGAGTAGGAGCCGATCGCCATGAAGACGACGTGGCCGAAGCTCACGTACCCCGTCATCCCTGTTATGAAATTGATCGAGTAGGCAAGGGCGGCGAAGACCAGGAGGTTGACGAGGAGCACCGTGGTCGCCACCCCGGAAAAGGACGCGACGGCCGCGAGCGCAGCCATGACGGCAAGCAGGCCGTACAGCGTGAACGGGGTCCTCCCCTTCACTTCAGGATCCCCTCGGGACGCAGGATCAGGACCGGGATCAGCAGCAGGAAGCCGGTAGCGAACGCTATCTGGGGGGTCGCGACCGCCTGCAGGACGTCGAAGACGATCCCCAGAGTGAGCCCCCCGGCGAGGCTCCCCCACATTTTGCCCGGGCCGCCCATCACGACGATCACGAAGCTGATGGGCGCGTACAGGGTGCCCATGAGCGGGTTGATTCCCACCGAGATGAAGACTGTCAGCAGGGCGCCCCCTGCCATCGTGATGGCGAAGCCCAGGGCGGTAGCCAGCGACGCGACCTTAGCCGGGTTGGCCCCTATCAGCTCGGTGGCTGTCACGTCCTGGCTGTAGGCCCTGATCGCAGCGCCGATGAAGGTCCTTTCGAGGAAGAGGTAGGTCCCAGAGATTATCAGAATCGACACGACTGCGACATACAGCCCTCCCAGTGGGACGCTGACCGGTCCCAGCAGCAGCGTCCCGGGGTCATAGTCGATCCCGACGACGTTTCCTGAGAATATTATCAGCGCGAGGGTGCTGATGACCAGGCTGAGGCCGAAGGTCGCCACCAGGGTGACCATCTCGCTCTGAAGCGAGACAGTCTCCTTCCCCCTGAGCTCCCGGTGCAGGAAGACGTAGTAGAACGCGTAGCCGACAAGGAACCCTATCGCCGCGTCAAACACGGCGCTCGCGAGCGGACCGATTCCCCAGTACAGGTTGAGGAAATAGGCCCCATAGGCCCCGAGCATGATGAACTCCCCATGCGCGATGTTCACAACCTTGACCACGCCCCAGATCATGTTGAGGCCGTGAGCCACTACCGCGAGGACGCATCCGAGGAGCAGCCCGAAGACGAGATCGGATAACAGAACAGAAGGGTCGGACAAAAAATAGGAAGCGACCATTGCTTGTTTAGCTGCCTGTGTATGGGTATTCTA
Organism: bacterium; assembly: GCA_027310575.1. Taxonomy (GTDB): domain Archaea; phylum Thermoproteota; class Nitrososphaeria; order Nitrososphaerales; family Gagatemarchaeaceae; genus UBA183. The sequence continues at coordinate 6,588 of DAIDAO010000039.1, forward strand.
CGGTACCTGTCGTCGCGGTGCTCGGCGCAACCACGACTAGGCTCCCGCTCTGCCACTGGTCGAGGACCATGGCGTGGGCTATCTGTTTCCCTGTCGAGTCTACCTGGTACTGGCCGAAGAAGGTCATGATGTGCAGGCTGTGCAGGGCGTCCCTCACGAGGGTTGTGTTGAGGCTGTTCGCGGTCTCGATCGCGTCCGCGAGGACGATGATCGCGGCTCCTGCTTCGCCCGAGTGATAGGTTGCGCCCGTGGAGTCGAACTTGGCGTATTCCGTCGCGAACTGCTGTTCTGTCGGCCCGAAGTACGTGACCCCTGCCGTCGAGGCGGCAGACGGGCTGTAGTTCACGGTCGTCTCCCACTGGGACGGACCTGTCACCAGGTTGGCCGACGCGCCGAGCTGCTGCTGGAACGCAGGCTCGGTCACGGCCACGAGGAGCGAGATGAAGCTGGGGGTCCAGCCCACAGACTTCAGCTGCTGCATGACGAGGAGGCCGTCGTTGAAGTGCCCGCCTCCGAGGAGGTCGGTGGCTCCGGCCGCCTTCGCCGCTGTCAGCTGCGGTGAAAGGTCTGTGACTGTCGCTGGGTAGGAGGAGTTGTAGACCACAGTCAGACCCTGCGCCTTCGCGTAGTCGGCCGCAGCCGCGCCCACCACGATGGAGAACGCGTCGTTGGCGTACAGGAAGGCCAGCTTGTCGTTCGGGTGGTTCGCCTTCAGGTAGTCGATGGCCGTCTTCAGGTAGGTGGAAGCCGGGCTGAGGATTCCGAAGACGTTCTGGTAGCCCTTGGCCCAGATGCTGTCGGAGGCGCCGCCATGGGAAAACATGATCAGGTGGTACTGGTCAGCCAGTGGTGCCGCAGCGGCAGTGAGGCCGCTGCTGTACGGGGCTAGGAGGAACTGGGCGTTGTCTTGTGTGATGATCTTCGTGTATAGCGGTACTATGTTCCCTGCCGTGCTTGCGTCGTCGTAGTAGTCCAGCGTTATGTTGTAGGCCTTGCCGTTGACCACTACGCCGCCGTTGTCGTTGATCCACTGGGCCGCCGCCCTGATGCCCGCGAGGGACTTGCCCCCTTCGACGTTGAAGGTGCCCGTCTCCGAGATCGAGAAGCCGACCTTGATGGTGCCTCGCTGCGAAGGTGGTGAGGTCCCCTGCTGGGAAGTGACGTAGTATGCTGCGCCGACGCCGACTATGACTAGGATGACGAGGACAATGATCGCTGTCGCTTTTGTTGTCAGTCCGACACGATTTTCACGCATAATTGGACTGCCAGGTTCAGCGGAGCCCAGTCCTATTTCGACTTTGCCCTTACCGGTTAGGGATTCCGTCGGGGCATGGGACGTTTCGTCTTCCCTAATCTGCGAGACACCAGCACCCCATTGTCTGCTCCCAGCTCCCTGGGCCCACCCAGGGCCGCCTTGGGCGCCAGCGTCCTGATGAAAGGAGGGAGGGCCACCGAAGCGTGCCGGCCGTCGACCGTCACCTCCCTGACGACGCCGCGCGCTCTCAGTTCAGGGTTGCCGTGGATGTCCATCAGGGAGCTCACCCTCGCGCAGGGCACGTCTTCGCCGAGCAGGGCCAGCAGGGATGCGGTGGTCCTGGCCCTGACGGCCTCCTGGACGAGCCTGTTCACCTCGGCCCTCGCGGATATCCTGGCCTGCGCGTTCGAATACTCGGGGACGCTGCCGAGCCCCAGCTTTTCGGCGAGCTTCTTCCAGATCGCGTCCGTGAGCACGCCGATGAACACGAAGCCGTCGCTGGTCTCGAAGACGCTGTAGGGGGAGAAGCCCGGGTGGCTGGTGCCGAGGTTGGTCGGCTCCCTGCCGTTGGCGTCTATGTAGGGGAGCCAGTAGCCGTTCCAGTAGACCACCACGTCGACGAGAGGTATCTCGACCAGCGTCGCCCTCCTCGGCCTCGCCAGCAACGAGGAAAGGATCCCAATAGCGCCGAACGCCGCTGCCGAGAGGTCGACGCAGGGGTTCCCGACCCTTGACGGGCGGCCCCCTGTCCCTGCGACGTGCATCAGCCCGCCCTCGGCCTGCGCTATTGTGTCGAAGCCCACCCGATCCGACGACCTGCTGTCGCCTGCGAACCCCTTAATCGAACAGTAGATTATCCGCGGGTTGAGCCTCTTGACCCTGTCGAACCCGAGCCCGAGCTCGCGGACGGCCCTGGGGGAGAGACTCTCAACGAAGATGTCGGCCTTCGAGAGGAGGCGCCTGATGGCCCGCGCGCCGGCCGGAGACTTCAGGTCCAGGGCCACGCTCTTCTTGTTCCAGTTGTAGTTCGCCCAGCTCCACGGGGTCGTCTTCCTCGTCGGGTCCCCCTCTGGGGGCTCCACCTTGACCACCTCGGCCCCGAGCACCCCGAGCATGTTCCCTAGAGCAGGCGCCGCGACGTAGGTGCCGAGCTCGACGACCCTGACGCCGGCGAGAGCCGTCTTCATTGCTCGGGGATGCTGACGCGCCTGCGTAAAACCTTGCTTCCTAAGTTGGGAATCATCTCACATGGTTAAGAGCAACGGAGGCGAGCAGGCTCCGACAGACATGCCGGTGACAGTGAAGGTGAAGGACATAATGGACAGGCGGGTCGTCACGGTAGGCTACATCGCGAAGGT